>JALOTI010000182.1 GCA_025457985.1 Leptospira sp. | reverse complement strand
CTCGTTCTATCTGTTCTACATTCGGCAAAACCTTATTCTGGAGGAATTTATCCGTCCAGTCGAAGATAACCATTAGTACTTTATAAATTCCTTTATAAGAAAAATCTCCACGGGAATCCATCGCCTGCACTTTTTGAAGACAGGCGGAGTAATCCATTACTTTTAGTTCGGGGAGATTTGGATCCAACATCGGATTTTCCTAGTTAAAATATCCTTTTTTATAAAGTAACTCTGCATTGAGTAATGCTGCCCCTGCCGCACCACGAATTGTGTTATGCGAAAGCACTACCCACTTCCAATCAAAAATGGAATCTTCACGTAATCGACCGACAACAGTAGTCATTCCTTTACCTGTATCCAAATCCAATCTGGGCTGAGGACGATCATTTTCTTCACGGTAGAGTATAGTTGGATTAGGAGCCAGAGGCAATCCCAATTTTTGAGGCTCACCCTTAAACTCCGACCAAACCTTAAGTATATCTGCTTTGTTTGGTTTCTTTTCAAAAGAAACAGAAACGGCGACCGTATGTCCATCAAACACGGGAACACGATTGCAATGAGCAGAAATTTTAAAATTTGCAGACTCAATCACCCCGTTTTTGACTATTCCCAAACATTTTTGCGGTTCGACCTCAGCCTTGTCTTCCTCACCACTGATAAAGGGCACAACGTTGCCTAGAATATCCATTGTTGGAACTCCTGGGTAACCAGCTCCTGAAATTGCCTGCATAGAAAACAACATAACAGACTTGAGACCAAACGCGTCCATAAGAGGTTTTAGGGATATGGTTACACCCATTATCGTACAATTAGAATTCGTTATAATTTTACCCTTTGTAGATTGGTGCTTTAAGACCTCTAAATGTTCTGGGTTTACTTCCGCCGAAAGAATTGGTACGTTTGGTACCATTCGATGGTTTTTAGAATTGGAAAGTACCATTACTCCACTTTCTGCGTAAGCAGTTTCCACCTCACCTGCGATAGACGAGTCCAATCCACTAAAAACCAATTGGACACCTTTTGTTTCTTCAGGTTTGGGAAGTGATATAATAATCTTTTTTGCATATTCCGGAATATCGCCAGATATTTTCCAACGAGACTTCATTACTTCGTAATAGGACTGACCGGCACTTTTCTCCGAAGCCGCTAAATGTGTAACCGTAAAGAATGGGTGATTCTCGAGTAATTGAATGAAACGTTGCCCAACAGAGCCAGTTGCTCCTAAGACTCCAACCTTGATTTTTTCCATAAATTTCCTTACCAAATGTAAGGATTGTAAATCTACCTATTTGGGAAAGAGATTTCCAATTTCTTTCGCATAAATCGGGTTCATTTGCTCCATCCCCGGATAGGTGAAATGGTGAAAATCCGAAAATCCTTGCATAGGCAATACAGAATGAAGGTCCACAAAATGAACCGTTCCTCCCGCAAGCGACTTTAAAAAAATCAAATGATCTCTGTACCAATTGGACCGTTCGTACCATTCCAAGGAGACTGGGTTTTCTGGGTTGTTGATAAGTAAAAAGGAAATCTGTTTCTCTCGGAATCGATCTGCAATTTTTTGAAGGTATCGGAAGTGAAACTTTGGAACAAAATTCTCGTTTCCTATCCGAAGTTTGGCGTCCTTCAAAGCAACCAAGTAACCTATCCCGGGCCGAAATTCAAGTCCATCCAGCAGTCGATACTGAAAATAACGACGGTAGTCTTCGTCCGACATTCCGTTATATCGATTGTCTTCCGTCACTCTGCGACGGATATATTGTTCACCAGCGGGCGGTCGATCCAATGCAAAGGTTTGTTCCAGGCGCACTCCCATGGGGTCCCTGTGGTAGTCCAGATAGGCTCCAGATGCCTCATAAGCAAGCCAAGTTCTGCCTAGTTCTGCCTGAACCAAAGAATCCATGGAAAAGTTTGGATCCAATTCCACTTTCATCCAACCGGACTTTGTTAGCGGAATGGTTTGAGTTATATTCCCCTGCCTCAGAACTAGATTGGTTGGCGCTTCCTTCAAAAGAAATGGGGTAACTTCGATCCAAAATCCCGATTGCCGTATTTTTTTTGTGATAGGAAAACTAAAAAATTTTCCGGTCCAACCCATCCCACTGACCCCTTCCGGAATGGGATATCCCATATAGAGATGATAACTTGTGTTTCTGCCAAACCGATGTTGGTATAGATTCGTTAGGTTTTGGAAGAAAATATCTTTTGTCTGGTAAAAGCTAAAAAGTCCACTTAAGAGGTATCTAGCCTGCGTGTTTGCATCCATTTTCACGCCGACTTCCCGCCAAGTTTCCCAAGGGAAAACCCAAAGAGACTGGGGTGCCTCTCCAAAACTCAAAGCATCTTGGATGAGGATATCCTCGGAGACGGATTCATTTTTCCCCTCAGGAAAGAGAACATAGGTTCGATGTAGACGGTAGTCTATAAAATTAATTGGGTATATGACTAAATCTGGTTCAAGAGGAAAAAGCCAATCTAACAAAAGATAAACATAGAGCGGACTATTCCCCGCATAAGCTAAAAAGAATACTTCCACATCTAATTTATATGTCTTCTTTAACTCCAACTCCAAGTCCTTTGCTTGGATAGAAAAATATGCAATGGAACTTCCGAGTACGATAATCCTTTTTTTTATTTTGGGAAGAGATTGGATCCGTTTGTATTCATATAAGAAATTAAAAAAGTGGTTTGTATTCCAGGGAGATTCATTGGGCAAAACATACTGAAATTTTCTAAATACTAAAAAATCAAAAACGAAAACGGAAAGAAAAAAGGATAAGATCAGTATGGCATTTTTCATCGTTAGAATACAAAATATACGAACGGTAATCCTTCTGCCGAGTAAAGAACAATTAAGATTAGAACAATTGCATACGAAAACCCTAAAAAACCCAAATTTCCCTTTGAAAACGCATGTTTTTTAAATAGATCTAACATCTGTTCGTTCGTATTAAATACTCTTTTCCCAAAAAAATGACCGATGGTAATCAAAATAAAACTATAAAAAAAGTTCATTTGGTAGCTATAGGGAAGCGAAAATTCAGCATTTTTCACAAAAAGCCCCTGTAGATACCACAGGGAAGTCTCAAAATTGGGACTCCGGAAGGGAATCCACAAAATTGTAACTGCAAAAAAGGTAAATGAAATCATCAAAACATTAGAAACATACTCGAAGGGGATTGGGGGCCGAACGGAAGAGGATCGGAAAAATCTCTCTAGAACTAAGAGTAACCCATGGCAAAAGCCCCAGATAAAAAAATTCCAACTGGCACCATGCCAGAGGCCACCCAAAACCATAACTAAAACTAAATTGCGAATGGTTAACAATCTACCCAGACGGTTTCCTCCGAGTGGAATATATAGATAATCCCTAAGCCAGCTTGAAAGGGAGATATGCCAACGTGTCCAAAATTCGGAAAAGCCTTTCGACAGATAGGGCATCCTAAAATTTTCGGGTAATTGGTAACCCAACATAAGTGCCGAACCTTGGGCAATATCTGTATATCCGGAAAAGTCGCAGTATATCTGAAAACTATACGAAAGAAGGCCGATCCATAGGCTAAGCGAATCAAGTTGCTTTACATTTTGGAAGGCGTAATCGCTTGGGAGAGCCAGATGGTCCGCGAGGATTAGTTTTTTAAAAAGACCTAAGAGAATCAAAAAAAAACCAAATGCGAGGGGTAGGTCTGAAAAAGCAAAACTCCTTCGAATCTGAGGCAAAAAGGACTTTGCCGTCACTATTGGACCCGCCACTAATTGTGGGAAAAAAAGCAAAAAAAGGAGATAGTTCGGATAGCTATCCTCTGGCGGAAGTTCTCCGCGATAGACATCAACCACGTATGAGATCGATTGGAAGGTATAGAAGGAAATTCCCACTGGCAAGACGATTGATTGGAAAATAGGCATATAACTGCCCATATTTAATCCAATTATAGCCATATTTTCAGCAATAAAAAGAGAATATTTAAACCAAATAAGAATCCCCAAGCTATTTCCTAAAGAAATGACCAGGTAGATCCGCTTTCGAGTGGAACTAACTGATCTATAAATGACCCTGGCAATCCAAAAATCGAACAAAGAAACCCAAAGGAGCAAGAGAAGGTAAAGGGGATTCCAGGCAGCATAGAAAACTGCACTGAGGATAATCAAAAATAGGACTATTTTTAAGCCTTTAAGTCGATTAATTCCTGCACTTAACTGATTATATTTAATCGAATAAATGCGAAATGCCCAGACACCAATTAGTACAATTGCCAAAAAGATCGCAAATAAGGGGGAATTAAAAAGCATATATTTGCCTATTTATAAGCAGATAATCAAATCAGACATTGTATTTGCACTTAACGCCGCAATTCGGGCAAACACAGGTAACTTCTGCTTTCACGCGTCGTCCCTGGGCACCCTCCACCTTCCCAACTGCTACAAATTCAAAACTAACACCTTCCGGCACATAATGACCAGAACCGTATTTTGCGGTTCCTTCGATTAGATTAGAGCAGGCGTGACATTTAACCCGCAAACGAATAGTTTCTGCCATATGAATCTACCTTCAAAATCGTCCAAAATCTTGCCACGGGCAAGTAAAGAAATCTGACATTCTGGCATACATAGGAAATCGGCATACACATGACAAAATGACAGATAAATGGCTGATTTTAGACCAAGTATACTTTTTTTGGAATGGATCTTTTCTTGTGGAATCTACCGTTACAATCGCGAGATTACAGGAAGTTTCCAAGGCTATCTGGCCAACCAATCCAATGCAGATAAGATCATCTCCCCACCTTACGATGTTCTCAACACAGAAGAAGCTAAAGTTATGGCCTCCGGTAATGATATGTGTTTCTTGCGTGTCTCCAAGCCTGAAATCGACTTGCCAGAAGGCACAGACCTCTATTCTAGTGACGTCTATGCCAAGGGCAGATCTAACCTGGAGTACTTCATGCATCAAGGTTATGTAGTTGAAGACACCGATCAGCGTATGTACATTTACATGCAGAAGATGGGCGATCGTGAACAATATGGTATCGTTGCCATGGCCTCCGTGGAAGACTACGAGCAAGGCAAGATCAAACGCCATGAACTGACCATTAAGAAAAAGGAGGAAGATCGCACAAGGCTCTCTGATGTTTAGAATGCTAACTTGGGGCCTGTGTTCCTTACGTTTAAAGGTGGAGAGGA
>JALOTI010000181.1 GCA_025457985.1 Leptospira sp. | reverse complement strand
CTAAAGCCGATCCGCGAATGTATATTTACTACCAAAAACTTTGATGTTCTACCTAGTACTTTGAACCTTTCCAAATTGCACAAATACTCACCGGACTCCATGTCACTTTCTTTGCAGTTTAAAAGATCCTTAGAGGAAATTAGAAAAGATTATAAATATGTAGTGATGGATACTCCTGGTTCAGCCAAACATGAGCTTACAGCCGCCCTATATAATTCAGATCTAATCCTGATTCCAGTAACACCAAGTAAATGGACTATTCGAGCCGTTAATTTACTGTTAGATGAAATTACAGTTACGGAAACTCTATTTAGTCAGAAGAAAAAAACAGCATTTGTTCCTTCTTTATTTGGGGCTTCCAAAAAACACAGAGAACTATTGGATCGGCTGAAACAAATTGAAGAAATTCCGACTCTTGGCGAAATTCCCAAATCCGAATCTATAAAAACAAAAACAGAAAAACAAGAGATTTTAAAAAAAGACACAAATGCCTGGTTTGCTTTCGATCGGCTCGCAGATGAAGTTTTAGCTCTAGTTGATCCTGAAGAGAATTTTATTTTCTTTAGGTCTTAAGTTGTCTGTTTCTTCTTTCTTTGGCAATTTTTGATATATATTTAGCAAAGCCAGGATGATGCTTTAAGACGGCATCAAATCTTTCTTTACTCAATGTGTACAGATCGCAAATGGAAGCGGCACGAATCGTTGCTGTTCTTAGAGAGTCATCAATCAAACTCATTTCTCCAAAAAATGAACCGGAACTTAATGTTGCAAAAATTTCCCCCGTTTCCTCTCGGATAACATCCACATGACCCTTTGAAATAAAATACATGTTATGTGGAACATCACCTTCTCGAAAGATGATATCTCCTTTCATATAATATGCTGGCTTCAATTCTAAAACGATTTCTCTCTTTAGTTCTTCTGGGGCGTCTTTAAAAAAAGGAACTACATTGATCAAATGGTGGTGGAGAAAAAGAGAAAGATCAATTCGAATCCCACTTGGTAGGTTGTCCCAGATTTCTTCTTCGTCGATCCCGTGTTTGTTTTCCCAAAGATTGATGTAGTAGGACCGTACTCGGTTGGCAAGATCAGATGGGACTTTTTTGTATTTTAAAAACGCATTGATGGTGTTCAATTTTTCTTGGAACAAATTGCGAGAGATATCTAAACCCGAAAGTAGGCTTGCAATATTACCAATGACATAACCATAGATTGCAACGCCAAAGATCATAACAACCATCGTATAGACTGTTTGAATATTAGTAACCGGAGTGATATCTCCATATCCAATGGTCGTAAGTGTAGTCAATGACCAATAGAGAGCTCTTATATATCTAGTCGTCAAATCGGAGTCTGCTAGAAACTCTGGAGAAAGATGTATCCAACCGCAAGCCATCCAATGCGCAAATAGACTTGACCAGTAGATAAAAAAGGTAAGTCGAAAGGTGACTGGACTGATGGCTTCAATAACTTTGAGATTGGTCTCATGTCCCCCCATGGCCATTTTTCTCAATTCTTTGAACAAATCAAAAATCCGAGCTACTCGTAAAAGTCTGAGAATCCGGAGTCCATCCGAAATTCCTAGGGTTCCATAAACAGAGGCACCCAAAAGGTCAAAAGGAAACGCAGAAAGAAAGTCCACAAGAAACCAAGTCTTTAGATACTGTTTGGCGACGATAGATCGTTTGTGGATCAAAATGCGATTTTGAATGATTGCCGTATTAAAGTTTATGATAACATCAGTCATAAAAATAACCTGACAAATCCGTTCAAATAAACTTATATCGATATCATTTTTGTAGTGAAAGACCAGCCGGAGTGGTACTTCAATCGCAAAATACGTAATACAGATGATCAAAAGTAAATCCCAGATTCTTTTTCCGGGCGAATTAGGATGGATCATAATACAACTATCGGGAAATTTAGGATAGCTCCGTTTCGGTTTTTTCAATTGCCAGTTCGGAAATTAAAAATAATCTGAATCCAGAAGAGGTATTTATGTTCGGCGGAGCTGGTGGAAACAAGTTTGATATGCTCAAACAAATGAAAAAGATGAGATCCCAAGTAAAAACTATGGAGAAAGAACTTGCGGGTTTGAACTTTGTGGGAATCTCAAAAAATAAACTCCTTTCAGTAACCCTGGATGGAAAGTTTCAGATGAAATCCATTGTTATTGAGGATGAACTTTTAGAGAAAAAAGATAAATCAACCCTTGAAAAGTCTATAATCGAAGCCTACACAAAAGCTCTACAAGATGCACAAGCGGGAGCCGCAAAACAAATGCAGGCGATGGGTGGGTTTCCTGGACTAGGAATGTAAATATTTGTTATTGGCTAAAAAAAAGGCCTACGTTGTAGGCCTCTTCTAAATATCTAGATTTAAGAAAAACTAAACTCGAACTGGATTAACCAGCAGGAAGAATTTCCACTTCTACGCGTCGATTCGATCCGTCTTTTGGATCTACACCTTTTAGTGGAGCAGTAGAGCCAACTCCTTTAACCTCACCGATTCGTTTCGCTTCAACGCCATTATCAGTGATTGCATCTTTTGCAGTAAGTGCTCTAGAATTTGACAATCTTACATTCACATCTTCCGCACCGGTTCTGTTGGCGTGTCCTGTGATATTGATTTTAGTTTCAGGATAGGCAGCGAGTGCTTCCGATAGTTTGTCTAAGTTTTCTTTTCCCTTTCCTTTGAGGTCAGCTTGTCCGTCTTCGAAAGAAATTCCACCATCCATCTTTACAAGAAGACTTTGAGTTTCCCCACCTCGTTCAACTTTCTCCAATTGGATTCCATCTTTAGAGAGTTGTTCACTCATATTGTCGTACATTGTGTTCAGGTAAAAACCAGTACCAAGACCAGCAAGACAACCAGCACCTAGACCTACAATTTTACCTTTGTTTTGTGGTTTTTTCTTTTCCATTTGGAGTGATTCTGCCACTCGTTTACGGATATCATTTTTGGATTCTTTTGATGCTTTTTTTCTTTGTACTTCATCGTAAACCGCACCTAAAGCCAGACCCACGCCACATCCTACCGATGTGCTGATGATCAATCGTTTTGTATTTTCAGAAAGTCCACAAGAAATTGTGGCAAAAAGAGATAGGGATAACAATCCAGCAACTAGTTTCTTCAAAACATGTCCTCTCAAATTTTATTTTGTATCACATAGTTTCCCCAAATCCTCCTTTGTGGCAAGGAGGATTTGAAGATGAAATATTTGTTTTGGAGTTATCTTTAGTATCTGTCTGTCAGTAGTTTGACTACGGATTCTGGTCTCAAGTTTGCTTGGGCAAGCATAGCCACTCCCGATTTGGTTAGGATTTGATTTTTTGAATATTCTACCATTTCCGTTGCCATATCTGCATCTCTTACTTGGGACTCCGAAGCTACAATATTTACGTAATTGTTACTCAGAGACTTGAGTGTAAGATCCAGTCGGTTGTAGTAAGCACCTAAATCAGAACGCAAACGATTTACCTTTGATATCGCCTCATCTAAAACCTGCAGAGAATCCGTTGCTTGGTTTGGTGTCGAAATCGTTAGGTTCTTCTGTGCATTTTTTAGCTTCAGAGCCGAGCTACTCATTGTATTGATATAAACATCAACTCGTTCGCTTGCATTAGCCCCAACTTGTAACGTCATAGGTGAATTTTTTGATCGTGAGAAACGTCCATCTAAAGGTTTTACTTTGTTAAATTCGGCGGTTACGCTGATTCGTTCCACCTCTTCCACAAGTTGAGAAACCTCAAGTTGAACTAATTTACGATCTTCATTTGAATAAATTCCATTTGCAGATTGTACTGAAAGTTCACGTAATCTCTGTAAAATGGAATTTACTTGCTCGAGGTTTCCCTCAGTGACCTGCAAAAAAGACATACCATCTTGGGTGTTTCTTTCTGCTTGGCTGAGTCCCCGAATCTGGGATCTGAGTCGTTCGGATACTGCAAAACCTGGTGCATCGTCTCCAGGTCTATTGATCCGCATACCGGTTGCTAGGCGTTCCATGGATTTGTCCATGTCTCTGCCCGTGTTGGACAATGCTCGTTTTGCAACAAGCGCGCTTATATTGTGATTGATAATCATTGTCACACCCTCCTGTGTGTCCGTGCCTGCCTGTTTCCCTACATGCAGTGAAAGGGCCAATTGATTGAAACAGAATTGGAATCAATTCTGGACGGGGGAGGGGTTGCCTTCCCTCTGATCCCATCTCAATTTTGCCTTTCCAGATAAATCTAATCGGAAAAACCTATCTCTGTAAAGTTTTTTTAAGGGTTAGGGGAGAGAAACTGTGAAGATCTATACTAAATTTGGAGATGCTGGGGAGACTTATCTTGCTTCCGGAATCAAAGTTTCGAAAACCGATGCCCGGGTTGCCCTCTACGGAACCTGTGATGAGCTGAATAGCCAGCTCGGACTAGCCTTATCCTTCCTGCAGGAACCTGGACTCGATCCTGAATTTATCAAAAACTTAATTTCCACACAACATTTGTTATTCGAAGTGGGTTCGGAACTGGCGGGATATGTTCCAAGAGATTCTGTTGGTTCTGTGATTTATGAATCTGACATCCAATCCGTCGAAAGAGAAATCGACCGGCTAACGGAACTTTTACCCGAAATTCGATTATTTATTTTGCCAGGTGGCTCCAAACCAGCAAGTGCTCTCCATATTGCTCGCACAGTTTGTCGGCGACTCGAGCGGGAAATCCTAAAATATGTGGCGGAAGGTGGGCAAGTTTTTTCGGAACTTCGAGTCTATTTGAATCGGCTGTCAGACTATCTGTTCACCGCTGCTAGATACGCAAACCTAATCTTAAATGTAGACGAAATTACATGGAAATCTCGAACCAAAAATTAAAACATCCCAAAGGAATAACACCTCTCTTTCTCACAGAAATGTGGGAAAGGATGAGCTATTATGGAATGCGTGCTATTCTTGTTTTGTATTTAGTCGTCTCTGAAAAAAAAACAGATGAAGAAGCTGGCCAGATTTATGCTCTCTACACCGCGTTTGTATATCTAACACCTGTTTTGGGTGGATATATAACCGAACGATTTTTTGGTTACAAACAAGCAATCTATCTAGGTGCTATTCTAATGATGTTTGGACATCTTTCACTCGCCATTCACAAGGAAGGCTTTATGAAGAAAGAAAGGAACTGAAGGATAGTGGATATACCATTTTTTATATGGGTATCAATCTAGGTGGGTTGCTCGGCCCCTTATTTTGCGGTTTCCTTGCCGAATGGGTGGATTGGCATTTGGGCTTTTTTGCAGCTGGTGTCGGAATGGGAATTGGAGTTTTGATATTTTACTTCGGAACAAAAAGGTTTGAAACTAAGGTCTGGGATTGGAAGGAATCGCCTAGACTGATTTCACTAGAGAGTCAAAAATCAAACCTTAGTCAAGATTCGCCTCATTTAAATTCTCAACGTATCTACTTGATTGTGTTGTTATCTTTTTTTAGTATATTTTTTTGGATGAGTTTTGAGCAGATGGGGAGCTCTCTTAATCTTTTCGCTTTGCGTTACACAGATCGCCATGTATTTGGCCTGGAAATACCAGCAAGTTTTTTACAATCAGTTAACCCTCTGTTTATCTTACTTCTTGCGCCAGTTTTATCTTTCTTTTGGGGGAAGTTGTCCCAGAGAAATTTAGATCCAAATCCTGTTGTTAAATTTGCAATAGGTTTGTTTATAATGGGTTTGGGATTTTTAATTATGGTATTTGCATCCGAATTGGCAGAATCCGGTGCACTTGTTTCCGTATGGTTTCTCATTGCGGTATATTTTTGGAATACAGTTAGTGAACTCTTTCTCTCACCGGTGGGCCTTTCGTTTGTTAGTAAAACTGCTCCCCAAGGAAAAACATCTCTTCTAATGGGTGTTTGGTTCTTGTGCACTGCCTTTGGCCACTACCTGGCAGGGATTCTTTCTGGATTCCAAAGAAAGATGGGTAGTCTTTCGGATTTTTATTCTGTATTTGTTATCTCTTCGATTTTGGCTGGTTTTGCACTTTTAGGAATTTATTACCTGAAACGAAAGGAAATCCAGTTTGTCCTCAAGCGAGAGACCTAAATTGCAGGAATCGGGTGGGATCAGAAAAATGAAACCCAGCCATTTTGTTTGGAGGATGAACTTATCCTATAGTTTCCGATACCAAGGTCTCAATTTCTGCGAACTTTTCTTCGCCGGCGAGTTGAATCACTTGCTCCGCTAGGAGCCTGGACTTCCAAGTGGAGATTTCAGAAACTTTTTCAGCGATTTTTGGTAATAAAGGTATGGCGCAGCTTAAGTCCCTAAACCCTAATCCAAGTAAGACGGAAGTGAACATTGGATCACTTGCAATTTCACCACAAATGCTGATCGGCTTTTTTTGAGAATTAGCTACATCTGCAATGTTTTTCAAAAGTAATAAGAATACAACCTGCCAAGGGTTGTAAAGATCATTGATTAGGTGGTTATTTCGTTCGACTGCAAGTAAATACTGAAGTAGGTCATTTGTTCCTACACTATAAAAGTCTACATGGTTTCCTAAAAATGGAAGATTAAGAGCGCAGGCTGGTGTTTCCACCATAATTCCCAATGGAATTTTTTTACTAATGATAAGACCTCCAATTTTCAGCTCTTCCAAACACTCATTTAATAATTGTTTGGTTTTGATTATTTCAGAAAGTGTTGTAACCATGGGTAACATAATCTTCATGGTTCCATATTCACTTGCTCTCAAAAGAGCTTTCAGCTGTTCTTTAAAAAAATGGGGGTGACGAAGTAGATAACGAATTCCTCGATTTCCTAAAAATGGATTTTCTTCTTCGTATCCATTTTCCATTTTATCGGCCCCAATATCCCAAACTCTAAATGTAACAGGTTTTCCCACCATTGTGAGAAGGATTTTTTTATAAATTTGAAATTGTTCTTCTTCTGTAGGTTTGAATTCGATTGACTCTATAAAAAGAATTTCAGTTCGGACAAGTCCAATTCCGTCAGCGCCCCTCTCGAATGCCGATTCAACTTCGTCAAGTGAATCGATATTAACTTTAAGTGAAAAGGTTTTTCCGTCCTTTGTTTTAATTTCCTTGGGAAGATCACTGATCTCTCTAGGCTTTGGAGGAATCAACTCTGTTCGAATTCCAACTTCTTTGATTTCGTCTAATTCCGGAAATCTTTGGAGTACGCCTTTTCTTGCGTCTAACAATACGTATTCGTCGTCTTCGATGTGTGAGGTGATATTTTTTAAGCCAACAATAGTGGGAATTCCAAAATTCCTTGCTATGATTGCCATATGACCCGTTTTTCCTCCGAAATCCGTTGCAAGTCCTCGTATCCCGGTTTTGCCGATTTGGATCATTTCCGACGGAGAAATTTCCTTGGCGATTAGAATGACTCCCTCTGGGATTAAAAATTGTTCCTGCGGTTTTTCTGGATTGAGGTTCTGTTCGAGGCGTTTTCCGATATCCAGTAGATGGTCTGCCCTTTCTCTAAAATACTCATCGGGGATGGATTGAAATTCATCGTAGATTGAGCTAACGGCTGTTTCAAGTGCTAAACTAGCAGATTCGTGATGGAGAGAAATCCGTTCGAAGACCTTTGCTCGAAATAGAGGATCATTCAGGAACACGATCTGGGATTCTAAAATTTCTGAGAGCTCTCGGTTGTCTTTTGCCTTTTTGACTAAATCCGAGAGTTCGTCTTCCGTTTTTTGGAGCCCTTTTTTTAAGAGATCAATTTCAATTTTTGTTTCTTCGGGGGAAAGATTACTTCTTTCATCTTTTTTGCGTTTGGTTTGTACGAAGCGAAACGCCTTACCGTAAACCTTTCCAGGGTAGGCAGAAATACCTTTGAATATAGTCTTTTCTTCCACACCCACCCCTTTCCCAAAAGTATTTAGAAAGGATGGGTCCTGAAAAGAAAAAAATCAATATTATTAAAGTGCGGCGCCCTTTTTCGAAAAGAGAGGGATTCTACGGCTTTTGTATTGTGTGAGTTCGTTTCCAGTAAATTGGCTCATGATACACTTAGCTAAGGATATGTCGAGAGCATGGCCTGCCTTTGATGCAATTAAATGTCCTCTAAAGGGTCTTCCCATGACCGCTAGATCGCCGACTAGGTCCAAGATTTTATGACGAACACATTCGTTTTCGTAGCGAAGGGATTCGTTCAAATAGCCATCGTCGGTAAGCACCACGGCATTGTCTAGAGACCCACCCATCGCCAAACCTCTCGCCTGGAGAGCTTCCACATCTTTTAAAAAGCCAAATGTTCTAGCTGGTAGAATATCTGTGGATAGGATTGATTCATCCAAAGTTGTTGTGTAGGACTGGCCTCTGAGGAGGGGGTGGTTAAAATCAATGCTATAGGTGACCTTCAATTCATCGGAAGGAAGCATCACGAGGTATTTGTCTCCATCTACCACCCACATAGGGTTTTGGATTGTGATCGGTTCAATGGTTTCATTTAAAGTTTGAACTCCAGCAGCTCGAACGCCTTCCACAAAGGGAAGTGAGGATCCATCCATAATGGGAACCTCAACAGAATCAATCTCAAGGACACAGTCTGTAATTCCCAAACTATGCAATGCTGCGAGCAAATGTTCAATGGTCTGAACCCGGTTCGAACCACCATCTCCAATCGTAGTTGCATTGCTTGTATCCACAACATGGTCGAGAGAAACGGGGATCCTTACCTTTTGGCTTCCACGGTAGAGGAAAAAGATCAATCCTGTTCCAGCCTCCGCCGGGTGGAGT
>JALOTI010000180.1 GCA_025457985.1 Leptospira sp. | reverse complement strand
CATAGAAAATGGATGCAAATTTTTTAAAGCCATGAACGGCGAAACGCCAACATTCAATCAGACAATCGCCGCCTCGTTTAGCAAACTCGAAAATTGTTTGGAACTCGCGCATTCGATTGAGGAATTTCAAGAATCGTTTTGTGGAGTTCGGAAAGTAAAGCTCTAGATATTGCGTTTTTGGATTCCGGACGGTTTAGTTCAATCCATGTAACATAATTCGCTAATTTCCGAATGGAAAGTGAGCTCATGATTTTTATTCCCTCAAAAAAATAGAAATGAATTCGAAGGATAGATTCCGATAATGGAAAAGAGTCTTATGCTTCGGTTTACCACCAAAATTGTTTTGTTGCTTGTGATTGGAAACTCCTTTTATTGCACCAAAAGTTCCTCCGAAAATCCTATCGCAGCAATTGTGGCTTCGCCTCCTGTCCTAGCTTCAGTCACACCACAGATTGGTACTCCCGCTCAAAACAATCCGAACGCAACCTACGGGGCTACAGAAGTCGTAATTAGAGGTGAAGATTTTGGACTTGATCCCGTAATCAGATTCAACGAAGTCCAGGCGATCATTACGGCAAATTTTGGAACGGAGTTGTACACACGGGTCCCAGACGGTGCATATTCTGGACTGATCACCGTTTCCAAATCAGGTGGTTCCTGCCTGCCAAATGAAAAAACAGGAACCAATTGTACGGGAACCGAATTTTTTGTGGACTGTTACTCAGTTACGAACAAACAATATGGACCCGAACTCGAGCTCAAACAAGGCAGTAGCTTATCTGTAAAATTTGATGGAATTGAATCAAAAGCCATCAGAACAACTACGCTCACTGCAAATACAAACCTCACGATCACTTGTGAGAGTATTCTTACTGTCCGAGTTTTTGATCGTTCCTGTCGGGCTACCGACTATGCTCTAGTTCGAGATCCAACGATTCTATTGCCCGCCAATGTCTCGACCCAGTTCTACGTGACGGCTGGTTCCGCTACCTGTAATCTAAGTTTATAAAAAATTTTAATACGATTTGTTTTTAACGAATCGCTTAAACACAATTATGTTCGCGGCTCCCATCCATTCGTTCATATATTCTCGAAATATTTGAACTCTAGGCTTTGAATCCTTTATGCTTTGATCCAGTTCATCATACTTTTGAATTGTATGCGCCGAAATCTCTTTATACTTATCTTCAATCATTTCAGTTATTTTTTTTAGAAGAGCAAGGTTGTTTTTTTCTTCACCAACATTTGGCAAAACCATTTCATTCCAATAGTCGATGACATGTTTTTTGACCACCTCACTTGGAATTACTCGAGTTACTTTTTTTCCATCACTTGATTTTACATGAAGAAAGCCTGTACCTACTTCCGTTAAAAACTTTTTTGCGATCATATAAAAATGAGAAGGCCCTAGGTGGAAAAAGAATACCCACTTAAATTGTGGAGGAATCGCCATACTCATCAAAACTATATTTTCGCAAAACCCAAAGAACGAATTTAGAAAGCTCAAATACTCAATTTCAATATCGGTTGCTGATTTGCTCTTTTTTTCTGCACTTGTTAGACTGCGTATCATCTCTGAACGTAGAACCTGTTCATCAGCTCCCAAATGAAGGTCCATGTTTATTGTAGTTTTAAAAAATTCTTTTTCCTGATTGTATTTATCTAATTCGTATCGGAAATAATAATGGAGATCCGAATTCCAGGAGTACTTTCCATACGCTTGGATATAATTTACAACAACTTCTTTTTTGGCGACCGTAGGTTTGGCTTTTTTTACAGCAGATGGCTCATCCTTTTTTTCTTGTTTTATACCACGATCATCAAAACCTTCAACACCAAAATAAGAGAGATCATCTTCTTCTGCTTGTCTCTTTTCCGACTTTGCATATAGGTTTTCTTCAAAAATTGAAGAAAGTCTATACACAGTATTTTCATTATAGGTTGGTTTTGTGGGTTTAAATTCTGTCAAAAAATTAGGATTATCGATTTTTAGAATAAATCCCATCCGTTTTAAAAAAATTTCTAACTGGTTTAATCTTTCAATTGTAGGATAGATGCGGAAAGTCAATAGAACAGAATTTTGAAATTCGGGATCATTAAATTTTCCCATCGAAACTGATTTGCGAATATATTCCCAACCTTCTCGGCTTTCGATATAAAAAAAACGAAGCATTTCAAAAGTGATGTGGAATTGAACAAAATCTTCTCGATTCGCCTCACCAACATTACGCGTAAAATATCGTGAGTATTCTTTTTTAACGAGAACATACATATGTTTCTCATCTAAGTTGACACTGATTTCTTTGAGTTTTTTCTGAGCCTTTTCTAACTCATGGTCGATCGCTTTTCGGTACGGGAGTAAGTCCCTTTTGTTTGATTCCGATATCGCACCGGAAGAAACAAATTGCAAAAAACCAGCGATGAGTGTTTGAAAACCAGAGATGAAATACTGATAACCTTTTCGGAAATCAGCTATTTTTTTGAGTTCGAGGTCCTCCTCTTGGGTTGCTTCCAGCATACCCAGAGGATATTAAATGGGTTTAAAAAAAAATCAACAGGTTTTAATTAGAATAGTAAATCTCTATTAAATTTTGGCTAGGGTCTTGGAAGGTCAGACTTTCACCGCTCTCAGTACCTTCTGGTCCTTTGACGATTTTTACATTTTTTTCTTCTAACTCAGAAATTGCCTCTGTGAAATCATCCACATCCATAATGAAACTCAAAGATGGGAGAGACCTTTCGGAAACCTCTGCCTTGACCAAACGAATGCGGAAAGAGTCCAAAGAAAGAATTGCCTCATTCGCTTTTTTTGTCTCCACCTCGAAGTCAAAAATGTCACAATAAAAATCAATAGATGCATCCAAATTGGATACAGGAATACTTACGTGGCCAATGCCTTCAACAATGATCATTTTGGTTACATACCTTCGAGAACTTTTCTGTCATCTTGCTTGAAAATCCCGACTTGTCGAGAAATAAACAAATCGATACTCCAGATTCTTGAACGGAAAAATTAGGTTCCAATAAAAACTGGAAAATTTAGGATTCATTTTATGAAGATAGCAGTGATTTTTTTAAGCATTTTTATTTTTTTTGGAAATTCTTGTAAAAAGGATATTCCAGAGTTTTCAGAGAAGGACCAGGAACTTGTCTCCGCTTACTTAATGGAAAACCAAAAGATCATGGAAGAGATGTTAAAGGACAAACCACAGATTCGTTGGGATCAATTTCGGGAACTCAATCAAAAGTTTGTGGTTTCCGAGCATTCAAAAATAGCAGAGTGGGGTCAAAAAATTTCTGTTTTAATACCAAAAGAATCAACAAATCTAGAGGAAAGTTTTGAAAGTATTTCAAAAATTCAAGAAATCTTATCAGAGATAAGAGTGTTGGTTCCGGGGCAGTCCGCATTTAATAAATTCTATTGCCCTATGGTTGATAAATACTGGGTAATGAAAGGTAGACAAATCCAGAATCCCTATGCACCAGAGATGCGTGACTGTGGTGAAATCATCCCTTAATTTGAGTTATGCGAAAATGTTGTTTAGAAACGCAAATATCGGGACACTGCCCGACAGGTTGCAAAAATAAATTTAAATTCCTTGGATCGGAGATAGAAGAAAATTGTATCGCCGATCTCAAAATGGAAGCATTCCTTAGAGACAAAGTTACGTTTAGAGTGGGTATTTCTGCTTTTTACGAATCAAATCCTCGCATCTTAGAAAAGTTCTTGTGGGAATCCAAGGATTCCCAAGAGCTAATTTCATACTTTCTTTATATAAGTGAGCCTGAACAGGTAAAAGAAATCATCGAATCTTTTTCCAATCATACCTTGAGTTATCTCTTCAAAACTGATTTTTTTAATTTTCAAAATGTTAAAGATTCAACGAAACGGGACAAAAGCATAAAACATATTTTTCACGTTCGAAGTTACAGATATTGGACTTTCATTGATGTAAAACGGATCTGTGGACTTATTCAATATTTTGTTCATGAGCTGAAGGAGCCAGAATATGCCTGTCAGTTCATAGTAATTTTACCATCGGAAGTGGCTGCAAATCTACGATCCTATACAACACTTACTACCGAGGAGGAAAAGTCTCTATATACTGCATTAGGCGACTCTATTTATGAACTTCCGATCCAATCTCCTAAAATTTATGACCATATGTTGCAACTGTTTGCGGACGAGATGGAAATATTTCTAATTCTTTCGACAATGGAAGAGTTGATTCGAAGACAAGAAAAGATTTTGGATACGAGTGCAAAATTAATTGAATATACAAAGAGCCACCAAATCGTAATGAATATTCAATTCATTTTTTCAGAATTAAACGGGTTGGATATAGGTATTGCTTCAGAAATTCTAAACCAACTTTTAGATAGCAAAATGATATCCTTATCCCAACGTGCATTGGTTCTTGACTTTTTACAAACAGGAAATTTGGATATTCTCAAACCGTTAAGAAACGATCTTTTAGGAAGATAAACTTCCTACTCAAAGTTAACCTGCGACCTTAATTTTTTTTGCTAAGAAAACACTGAAAACCAAACAGAACACAGCAATCATTCCAACTAACTCATAGTTTTGTAGACTTTTATCTGCTTTCTGTACGAGAATCATTCCCGATATAAAAGAAGCGAGTCCCGAGGCAATTTGTTGAATCGCTGAGTTAACAGACATAAAACTTCCTCTGATTCTTGGAGCAACAGATGATGTTATCATTGCAAATGCGGGCACCATTCTTCCTGAGACTAAAATCATAAAAAATGTAGTGATAGTTAAAATCGTTGTTAGATTCGTTTTTCCTAGAGTCGTTACTATTGCTATCGGAAAAATTGAAAGTCCTGTTACTATTTGGTATACCCTGAACTTTCCATATCGATCTGCTAATATACCGATGTATCTACTTGTAAAAAAAGTAAACATTCCACCAAAAAAATAAACCAAAGGCAACTCACCCTTCGCTAAACCAGCATTAGATACTAGATAAGGACTCAAAAAAGGAATTACGGTAAATCCTCCAAAGATTAAGGTTATCATAAAACCAAATGGAGCAAAATGAGATTTGGTTGTTAATACTTCCTTTAAAGATTTCCATTGGGAAACTGCTACGGTTCGAGATTCCAAGTGAATTCTTATGGGAGGCAAAATATAGTAGGCAACAGGTAGAGCCAAAAAGGAAAATACC
>JALOTI010000179.1 GCA_025457985.1 Leptospira sp. | reverse complement strand
TTACTGATCTAAACATTTTTGCCTCATATCGTAAGCCATCTAACATTTACTTAATCAACATTGTCAATGTAAAAATCAAAAGATAATTAAAACTGAGATTTATTTTAACTGAATTTATTTTATATCCCTGTAAAAAATTTAGCTACATATATTATATTTTCCAAATTTTTTGATATTCATAACTAATGCATACGGAAGTGAAACGGATACTACCGAACCATTAATCGTAGCATTATAATCTTTATTTAATCCATTCGATGCTCCCAAAAATCCAAAAGACAACAAACGATTTAACTCAACAGGATCAGCGCACCTAAAATCGTCATCTCCCAAGGCAGCTTTTAATACAATTAGATTCTTAAATGTATCGGACTGAGGATCGCAATGATTATTTAAATCAAATTTTTGACAATTCGATAAAACGGTTATTACAAAGAGTAGAAAAATCAAGCGCACTCGTGTTTCCAATAATTTCACAGGATTAAATATTAAATATTTTTTTATAAATTAACGAATAAAGTTGAGAATAGAGTCAATCACTTTGGGATCATTCAAAAGTGCACTATGTTCGTAATTTGTTAGAATGGATTGATACACCAAGGGATCGGGAGGAAGAGAATTAAAAAAAGAAACCGATCCATCTCCCATTTCTTTTGGAGCAATTTCTAGGTCCCAATAAAAGTTCTTTGCGTCCGAACTTGTATTTGCCTTACCTTCCAATTTCGTCATCGCCTTTCGTACAAGTAAATTCTTACCATGAATTACCATAATAGGAAGTTTCGATTGCAATAGTTCCTTGCTAGGTGTTAAACTGTCGCGGAATTTCCAAGAATTGGTTAAAATAGTCTGAAATTCCTCATCTGTTGGCACATCACCTGGATCACATTTATGTGAGTAAAATCCGAGAGAATTTTCTTTCCATACGTTTCCATCGTATAAGTCCAGTTCTAAGGTCTTACCTTGAGCATCGACAACTACATCTTTAGAATCCCAAGTATGTAGCCTCGGAAAAAATCCATAAACTGTTTCATATCGAGCGATCATACATGGACTTTGGATTTTAGAATTAAAGCCTGTGGCAACTCCTACATGTAAGTCCTTCATATAACCTATACCACCTCGAAAGGGAACTCCCGCAAATACAACCTTTTGCACTAAACTCGGCTTTAGATTGATTGCGGACATGGAAAGCATTCCTCCCATGGAATGCCCAATGAGGATTGGTTTTCTTTTATATTTTTTTCCAATCTCTTCAAGAAATTCTATGAGTTGGTCTCGAGTATCTAAATTCTTTTTGCGCCAATCATACGAGAAAACATAAAAGTCAACTCCCTCCTGTTCGGACATTTTTTGTAGCCAGGGTGCATAGACCGAAACATCTATCAAGTACGGAATGGCAGTGATTCGATCAAGCGCTCCCATTGGTTTTAATTCTTTTGAATCCCCAACAAGCCTTAGATCTGGGGTAGAGAAACCCAAAGCAGTGGACGCATTTAACCATCTAAGATTTCCTTTTTCGACACCGAGTTTAGAACCTTTGATTCCAGGAACAAAAACTATGGGAATGTTGCTTTCATTTGAATTCGATATCAAAGCGTTTTTATTTAGATGTTCTGGTAGGGAAGCTCTGCAGTTGATTAAAAAGCAAAAAATTGTAAAAAATTTAGAATAGATTCGAATGTTATAACTTCTCATGTCAAAATGTTTTAATTGTATCTTCTTTAGTTGCCTAGCTTTTTTCTCAATAGTTTAGATTGTTGGTACTTTTTTGGAGTTAGACCATATTGTTTTTGAAATTCGTGAGCAAAATGACTAGGGTTGCTGTAACCAAGAAGATTTGTTGTTTCGATGATAGAACAACCTGCATTCAAAAATTCTACTGCCTTTTCCATCCGTATTTTTTTTTGATATTGGTGAACAGAGATATGAAACTTTTGCTGAAATGCACGTTGTAAACTTGATTCTGAAATACCTATTCTAGTTGCTAAGTCCGACACTCGAAGATTTTTTTCATTTTCACAATCTATCATTCCTTTAACCGCATCTACTCTCTCATCAATAAACTTACTTACATTACGACTAGCAAACGTAGATTGGTTCTGACGAAATTTTGACTCATTTGGGCTTCCAAGTATTGCGCGGAATATATGACTCATGAAGAGATAAGTCTCTGATTCCCAATACATTTTGTCCCAAGGTGTTTCCAAATTTATATACCTTGTAGTTGTAAAAATTTGTTTCCAGAGAGTTTTTTCAGCTAAAGGATAAAAAAAGGTTTCATCGGATTTTAACAATGAATTGCGCCAGTTTGGGCTCATATTCTGTAAATCTTCTGAAAAAAATTGACTTATTTTTTCTAGAGAAATCCGGAATGTTAGCTGATCGATTGAACAATTATTTTTATAATTTATTATGGTTCCTTTATGAGATCCTTCTTTTAGTAAGTAGATCTTGCCCGGAGAAAGAATAGCATCGATAGACCTGCTCGGACAATGAACATGTAGATCTCCCGAGATAGGCAGAATAAAGTCCAATGTTTCGGAAGTTTCATTTTGAAATTCAATGCAATACTCCGAATTACTTTCAATGGAATTAAATGAGAGAGACAAATCTCGATCGATGAAATGGTATTTTCCGGATCCTTTGAAATATTCGTTTGCAAAATCTACCCTTAATTCATTTTTTTTGCGAGTGTTTGTTGCTGATAACTTTCTTCGTGCTTCTTCCATACGATCTATAACATTTTTTGACTCTAATACAAGTTTCATAAATAGTTTGCTCCATCCAGATATCTAACTTCAATTTCAGAAAAAAGCCATGATTGGAATGGGGCTTTTTTTTCCTGATTCTTGGTGGAAGGTTTTCAGCATTTTGACATACTATAGATTGTCGAGGTTCTTATGCCAAAAAAGATACTAAAAAAAAATTACAAAAAAGATAAGTTTCAATTAATCAGATTTAATTTCTTCATTTTATTTCTAGGAGTATCAATGAATTCTAATCCTTTGTCTACTGAAGCAAAACAAAAGCAATTTCATCCTGAAACAGGGATTCAAATATTCGACTCACATTACGTAGATCATCTCGCCCTAGGTATTCACAATCTGGACGAAGGATTGAAGTGGATCAAAGAAAAAACAGGTGTTGATGCATATGTTGTTCCGCCCGAACCAGGACAATGGTATCAATCTGCCGGTTTACTGTTAGGTGAAAATGTAATACTTGAAATCATAGCTCCTAATCCAAATCATAAGGGATACCACCCTATTAAACAAGTTTTAAAATCCTATTCAAAACCAAATTTATTCTTTTGGTATCTGGGAGTAAAAAACTTTGACGAATTTGAAAAATTTGCTAAAAAAGAAGGAATAAAAATAGAAAGGATTGAAAAAGTCGAATATGTTCGAAATTCAATTCCTATATCTTACCAAAGGGCAACCGTAGGACCAGGATTTTTCAGCGAAAGACCAAATATCATCGAATGGAAAGCAAGAGAGGATAGATCAAAAGAAAAACAAGGATGTCGCCTACTATCTTTTTGGATTGAATCGTCGGAGCCTGAACTTACAAGAGAGTTATTTCAAAAGCTTAAAATCGACATACAAGTATTCGATGGAAAAGGAAAGTCAAAACTCTTTTTAAAAATTGATACACCCAAAGGTGAGATAATCTTATCTGGAGATTCCGAATCATTTAGAGGAATTGAAGTGCCTTGGAAAATGTTAAAGGGGTATTGGAATTTTCTCCTTTACTAAAAAAATAATTTTTTTCAAATTACGCACATTAATTTCCTTAGATAATCTGAGGAACGCTTGCCTGAATAATCGACCTAAGTAATTCTAAGCATAATCATATTGGGGTTATGCTTCAATCCTTAGGTTTAGCAATCTAATCTAAAGGATTAGGTCAATCGCTCCAGAAAGGTTCGTTTTTATCAGGTTAGTATGGATTCTAAAAAAAATCATCCTTTGAGCCCAGTATATGGCTTGTTTGGTGAACTAAATTCTTTACAAACGAAAAAACGGAAACAGATTCTTTCAGATCTAGGCTTTGATCCTAGTCTGCGGCGTCCCTTAGAAAGGATGGAACCCGATACTTGGAACCAAAACAACCTAGAGATTTTAAAAAAAATCTTCGCGGATCCAATGTATCGTAAACTGATATTGCATTTGAAAATGATCAACTTATCCTTTTTCATTTTTTTCTCGCTTCTATCTGAACGCAAATTCCGTCCTCGGCTTAGTTTCAATTTTTTAAATGATTTAATTCAAATTCCAAATCGAAGTCATGAGGAACTCGTTAAGATCATTCAAATTTTGGAAGAGATGCAAATGCTTACGAGTATTAGATTACCGCAATCGATTTCAGAACTGTTTGCTCTAGAACAGTCCCGCATAGAGAATTTAGCCAAAAATTCGTTTACTGAGACTCTAGTTGTCTATCCAGAACCTCCGTTCGAGGGCGATGCCTGGATCCAACCCATCAAATCTAATTTAGACCTTTTTGAAGAAGGAAAACGACAACACAACTGTGTCTATGATTATGATGAAAAAATTCGAAACGGAAGATTTTATCTCTATCATATTACTGGAAAAGTACCGTGCACTGTGTCCTTTTTAAAAATAGACGAGGACTGGTACTTTGACCAAATTGCCGGCCCCTGCAACAAACCAGCCGATCCCGATACCTACCATCGTCTGGAGGCTTGGAGGTTACGCCATGGTATATTGATTCTAGGAGATGTTTTCCGTTTGGGCAAAGCACCCACATGGATGTTGGATTAAATCAATTCTCAAAAGGATTATATTCTATTTTGAGAGGTAATCCAAAAGATCGAAGAACATTTTTCTCGAAACTCCGATCGGGTAATATCCTCTGCAATACAGGTAAAAATTTACTCATTCCACCTATCTTATAACGAAAGCTAGGTTTTTTATCTTTTAAAATTCCTTCGATTGTTTTCGCAATTGTATGTTTTGAACTCCCATTAAAGGATTCAGACTCCATTTTTTTATGAAGGATTTCTCGATACTTAGAAAACGGTTTCATTGATATTTGAGGAGCACCAATGGATTGTTCGATGGTGCCAGAATTTACATAGCCTGGTTCTAAATTGGATACATAAATTCCCAAAGGTAATAGCTCTAATCGAAGTGCTTCCGTATAACCTTCTAAAGCAAATTTGCTTGCA
>JALOTI010000002.1 GCA_025457985.1 Leptospira sp. | reverse complement strand
ATACCACAAATACCAGACATAGAGGGAGATGGGATGAAGACACCCACAAAAATCAACAAAATCTACCTAACATCGGCATTTTTTTCCTGTATCTTCTACTGGGTATTTAAGTGGATAGTCAGACCGGCCATAACAAAGTCCTTTGGGAGCAGTTGTTTCTGGATGACGGACTAAATAGAGTTCCATAAAAAAACTCCTGAGACCCAAGTGACCGTTTCATTCATTTGTTGTACTGCACCCAAACAATCACCCGTAAACCCTTGGATCCATTTTTTCATTAAGCGATATGCATACGCAGAGATAAGAAGATGAAAGGCTAAGGACCATAGAAATTGAGGGTATGAGTGCGATAAAGCTAACCAGGAAAAAATAGCAGGAATACAGGCAAACAAAAGTTTTGTGATTCCAATTTCTTTTGCCATCGGTTTTGCATATCCTTCATCCTTCGCATATGGAAGGAATGTCATAAAACTCAAAGATATAAAACGACTTAGACTCTGTGCTGTCACAAACCAAAAGAAGAGTTGTATTTCACTCAATTGGATCTTTTGCATAGAATCAGAAAATCCAATTATCTTTATCAGAATTAAAAGACTAATTCCAATGGCTCCAAAACTTCCCACTCGACTATCTTTCATTATGCGTAGAATATCTTCTCGTTTCCAGCCACCGCCGATCCCGTCACAAAAATCGGCAAAACCATCTTCGTGAAATCCGCCAGTAACGATCAAAAGAACCCCAATGGAGATTGCGAATGAAAGTCCCGGTGAAAAAAACAGTGATAGAAAGAGAAAAATAAAAAACTGTATTGCACCTAACAAAAATCCAACGTACGGAGAATATTTAATGGATTTATCCAGCCAATCTTTTTGAAAACCGACCCATTCTGGAATCGGAATTCTTGTGAGAAAGGAAACGGCTATAAAAAAGTATCGTACTTCTAATTGAATCCAATTTAGATTCTTTGAGTTAGGCGGAAAACTACCCTTCACTTTTGGTCTCGCTCACATTCGCCTCTCCAAAGGACGCCATTTGATTTAAAAAAGAAACAGCCATTGAAACCAAAGGGAATGCCGCAAGAGCGCCACTTCCTTCACCTAGCCTCATTTTCAATTGGAGTAGGGGGTTAGCACCTAAATACTTGAGGATTGTTTGGTGGCCTGCCTCATCTGATTTATGCGAAAATATCGCAAACTGTTTTGTATTTTGGTCTATCGATTTTGCAAGCAGGTAGGCTGATGTTGCAATAAATCCATCTACCATAAATATTTTCTTCTGAGAGGCAACACCTAACATAGAACCTGCCATCATTCCAATTTCAAATCCACCATATTCGGAAAGGACTTGGATTGGGTCAAGGATCTGCCCTGTTCTAGATTTTGCCGCCTTAAGTATATTTAGCTTTTGGTTTGTAGCTTCCAAATTCAGGCCAGTTCCACGGCCCACCAAATCATCGAGAGGAATTCCAGATAGACAATGATGGATAAGTGAGGCACTGGAGGTATTGCCGATACCCATCTCACCAAATAAGAAAAAATTGGTATTTTGAAAATCCTTTGATGTTACTAGGTCGATTCCGGTTTGAATACAAGATTCCGCAGATTCTCTGTCCATTGCAGGGAAAAGTTTGAAATTTTTTGTCCCTGGCCCCATTTTCTTTTGAATTAAGTTAGGCGGTAGAGGATTCCATTCATGGTCTACGCCTGCATCTACAATTTTTACATTGATTCCATTAAATCGTGCAAAAACATTTGCACACGCACCACCTAACAGAAAGTTATTCACCATCTGCCAAGTAACTTCTTTTGGATACAGAGAGACTGGTTCTTCCGTAATTCCGTGGTCAGCTGCAAATAAGATGAGGGTCGGATTTTCTATCTTAGGATTGAGAGTTTCTTGTACGTTTGCAATTTGAAGGGCAATTTCTTCCAGAACACCCAGTGAGCCGATCGGTTTAGTTTTGGAATCGATCTTGGATTGGATTTTTTCTCGCATTGCATCTGTTATTTCGGGAATCTTGGGTAGGGAAAAGGATGACATCTTTTAGTCAGTTTTCGGACTGAAAAATAAATCGCCATCGTTTTTGGACTTGGACCCGAAACTGGTCTTCTGAGATTTGGCCATTCCCAAAAAAAAATTCGAGATTTTTAAATATGGGGCGCTTTACTTAGAAGGGGTCTCGATTTACTATGTCACCAAGCCATGGACGACTTTGCCCATTTACATTTGCACACAACCTATTCCATGCTCGATGGGGCCATCAGAATTTCGGACCTGATGAAACGTGTAAAGGAACTGGGTATGAGCTCAGTCGCCATTACAGACCATGGAAACATGTATGGAGCTATAGAGTTCTACAAAGAGGCTGTCAAACACGAAGTAAAACCCATCATCGGATGTGAATTTTATGTTACTCCCTCCCGTTCAGCTGAAACGGAGTTGGATGAGATAGCGGATGGTGGGGCGTACCATATCATTTTACTCTGTAAAGATGAAATTGGATATCAGAACATTATAAAATTGGCGAGTAGATCTTTTACTGAGGGTTTCTATCGAAAACCAAGAATTGATTATGATCTCTTGGAAAAGCATAGCGATGGCCTAGTTTGTTTAACTGCATGCCTTGCTGGTGAGGTAAATCGAAAGATCTTAGAAGGAAAGACCGATAAAGCCTATGCCCTAGCGGGAAAACTCCATGAAATTTTCAGAAAGGAAGATTTTTACTTAGAGATCCAAGACCACGGTATTCCTGAACAAAAAAAAGTTGCTGATGAAGTGATACGATTTTCACAGCGAACGGGTATTCCGCTCGTGCTTACAAATGATTCCCACTTCCTAACGAAGGATGACAGAGAAGCACAAGATATCCTACTTAGGATCGGGATGAGAAAGAATATTGATGATGAGATGCGTTTTGGGTTTAATGAAAACTTTTACGTAAAGTCTCCTCGTGAGATGTTTGCACTTTTTCCTGATCATCAAGATGCTTTTTACAATACATTAGCAATTCGTGATAAATGTTCTCTCAATTTTAAATTTGGAAACCCTCTTCTTCCTCCCTTTGAAGTTCCAACAGGTTTTGATACAGATTCCTATTTAGAAAAATTAGTTTGGGAAGGCATAAAAGAAAAATATGGAGATATCACACCCGCTGTTCGTGAAAGAACCGAGTTTGAAATGCAAACCATTCGTAACATGCATTTTGCGGGATATTTTTTAATCGTCCAAGATTATATCAATTTTGCAAGAAGGTCAGGTATACCTGTTGGACCTGGTCGAGGTTCTGCTGCTGGTTCTATTATAGCTTATGCATTGGGAATTACCAATGTTGACCCTATCCGTTACAACCTTCTTTTTGAAAGATTTTTAAACCCTGATCGGAAAGATATGCCTGATATCGATACCGACTTTTGTGTAGAACGTCGTGAAGAAGTGATAAATTACATCAAACAAAGATATGGTGAAGACCGAGTGGGTCAAATCATTACCTTTGGATCACTTGCTGCAAAAGCGGCTATCAAGGACGTGGCAAGAGTTTTTAATGTTCCTTTTTCGGAAGTAAATGAGATGAGTAAACTCTTTCCGAAAAAATTAGGAATCACGATCCAAGAAGCAGTTGAAACCTCAAAAGACCTACGTGATGTCGCAGAAAAGTCGGATCTCAATAAAAAAGTATTTTCCATTGCTCAAAAACTAGAGG
Source organism: Leptospira sp. (assembly GCA_025457985.1). Lineage (GTDB taxonomy): Bacteria > Spirochaetota > Leptospiria > Leptospirales > Leptospiraceae > Leptospira_A. Next base: position 14,692 of record JALOTI010000002.1, on the reverse strand, counting down.
GTAACTATCGTCAGGTGGGAAGACATGCCGCGGGAGTTGTAATTTCACCTACTTCCCTGGAAGAAATCGTACCACTTTCTACTGTAGCAGAACCTGGAAAGGACGGAAGATCGATTGTAACCCAGTACGACAAAAATATGTCGGAACAGGTTGGACTCATTAAAATGGATATTTTAGGTCTAAAAAACCTAACAACCATTCACCATGCAACCAAACTCATTGAAAAACGACATGGGATCAAATTAGATCTGGATAAAATTCCTCTGGATGATCCGAACACATTTTCCTTATTACGAAAGGCAAATGTCTTAGGAATATTTCAGCTTGATTCCTCCTCAGGAATTCGGGACCTGTTTGCTAAAGCCCAGGTTCAAAAATTTGAAGAAATTGCAGCCCTGCTTGCTCTATACCGTCCAGGTCCTATGGGATCAGGGATGTTGGACGATTATTTAGACCGAAAGAATGGAAAAAAGAAAGTTGTATTCCCTCATGAAAGTTTAGCACAGGTGTTAGGTGAAACTTATGGGGTTGTCGTTTACCAGGAGCAGGTAATGGGAATCTCCCGAATAATGGGTGGATTTTCGGTGGGTGATTCAGATGTTCTGCGTAAGGCGATGGCAAAAAAAGATAAATCCAAACTGCCTGCTCTTAAAGAAAAATTTATTAAAGGTGCCCACGAAAACAAAATCAATGAAAAACTTGCCACGGAACTCTTCGAACAATTAGAAAAATTTGGTGAGTATGGATTTAACAAATCCCACTCCGTTGCTTATGCTTTTGTAACCTACCAAACGGCCTATCTTAAGGCCAATTATTCCATCGAATATTTGACAGCACTTCTTTCTGGTGACCATTCCAAGATTACGGACGTTGTAAAATATATCAACAATGCCAAAGATATGGGCATCCGTATATTAGGTCCTGACCTTAAAGAATCGGGTATCTCCTTCGAAATTACCGATGATACAACGGTTCGATTCGGCCTTGCCTCAATCAAAGGTGTTGGAGAACTTGCGGCAGAAAACATCATCAACAATCGCAAAAAAACAAATGGGTACCAATCCATCGAAGATTTTACAAAATTTTTAGATACTCGTTTAGCAAACAAAAAGGTATTGGAGTCTCTCGCGCAAGGAGGCGCCTTTGATTCGTTTGGTTATACGCGGAAATCGATTTTTGAATCCACCGACTTAATCCTATCTTTTGCTAATAAAAAACAGGCGGAAGAAAAGGAAGGTCAGTTTTCTTTATTTGGTGGATCAATGTCTGTCACGGAAAGTCTAAACCTTCCTAAAGATGGAATTGAGTGGAACGGCGATGAACTTCTTCGTAGAGAAAAGGAAACTACGGGACTTTATCTATCAGGTCACCCTCTCGATAAATTTCATGAACAACTAAAAACTCTTAAGCCAATCACAATCGAAAAATTGGAAGATGTAAAAACCAAATCCAAGGTTGAGGTTGCTGGGGTCATCTCTAAGAAAATTGTTAAACTAACCAAAAAGAAAGAAGAGTTCGTCAACTTTATGTTAGAGGACCAAACAGGTGAAATAGAATGTGTCGCCTTTCCTAAAACCTATGCGCAATTCAAATCCCTATTTATTGAAGACAACACTCTGTTTATCAAGGGAATTATTGAAAGATTAGACGCTGATGAGTCTGAGTTAAAAGGACAAATCATTGTAAATCATTTGGAAGAATTGAATTCTGTGACAATTGAAAAGAAAATGGAGAAAACACTCCACCTTACAATTGATTTAAAACAGGATAAAAATCGCAATATCATAAACGAACTTCAGGGAGTACTCTCTCATTACAAGGGTAAGTCGATGGTTTATTTTCATCTTCTTGGGGAAGGAGAGGAAAAGAAAGTAATTAGAGCTCATGAGTTTTTTTCAATTGATATCTCTGATGACCTAATGAGCGAACTCACAGGAATTCTTGGAAAAGGAGCTGTACGTTATACAGTTGGCGAAGAAGTAAGAGTTTTCGGATAATTTTTTAGAATTTTACTTCTGTAAAAGCATTCCTTTTTTAAAGACTATAAATATTTGGATTAATTTCCACCACTAATTCTTGTTATATTGATACTAAAGGATCGTTCGGATTCCAAGTTTGAAAAATCCTTTGCCTTTACTTTGATCGTGTTTTCGCCCGCTTTGAGATTCATATTTCCAACAAGATAACGATCTTTAAAAAAAAGTTCCTCAAAACTGAGTCCATTTTTTGTTACCCATTTACCTTTTTGAAATTTCAGCTCTTCAAAATTTCCTTCTTTCCAGGTTTCACCATTGAATGTAAAAGAAATTTCCTTGATTCCTCGTCTTTGGCTGTTTTTGATACCCGCATCCAAAACACTTACGGTCAGCGGAAACGCCTTGGAGACATTGATATTATCTCCATCATTTAGGTTTGTAAAATTCTCACCGACGTGGATAAATAGATTCGCTATTTGAGGAGGGATTGTATCCTCTACAGGAGGCAGGTGGGTAAGTGGGTCTAGAAGTGTTCTACCAAAGTTTTTTCCCAAAACAAAGTGTAGGTGACCACCACTTGAATGCCCTGTGTTACCAGTAATTCCAATCGTATCTTCTTTTGTAACTTGTGATTTGATTCGAAGGTTTTGGTGTCTACTCCCCGCTAGGTGATAGTAGCCACTAATATAACCGGCATCATGCGCTATCCAAACAATATTGCCCGAACCTCGTTCATCTTCAAATGGATCGTCTTCTGCGTATCTCGAATAAACTACAAATCCTTCAGCCATTGGTTTTACTTGTTGGAAAACAGAAGAAATATCCAAACCGTTATGAAAGTGGTCTTTTCTAGATTCACCGAATGTACTAGTAAGGAGTCCTGCAAGTTCGATTCCTTGGATGGGCCACTGGAATTCAGGTCTATTTTTGGAAGGTTGATTTTGGGAAAAAACTTTAGAAATCCAAAGAGGAAACAAAAGAAAACTTGCCAAGATCGAAACTTTTAGAATCATTCCTTTCATATTTCTGAAAGCCTTTCGTGCCTAGGTGATTTAGGAAAGTAGATAATGACGACTCAGACACTTTCCCCAGAAGAAATTTTTTCACTCGTTAAGGAGTGCGGTGAGGCAAAAGAACCTGCCCTTTCCCGCTTTTTTGACCTTTATTCTCAAGATATCTATAATTTCCCCGTACGAGTTTTCCACTTAACGGAGGATGATGCTTCCGATTATTTTATTTATGCCTTTGAACGGCTAAAAAACGGAAAGAGATTTAAGAGCTTTGTCGGTAAATCAAGCTTTAAGACTTGGTTTTATTCTGTTTTACGAAACTTGCTAATTGACTGGCAAAGAACAAAACGTGAACTAAAAACCCAATCGGTTGGAAAGGTAAACCAAGAAGGAAAAGAATACAATACGATTGAAGACGAACCTGACAGTTTGGCAGAGGCAAAGGAAAGAGCTAGTGAGGTTTCAAACCAATTCCATTCAATGCTTTCAGGAGTAAAACTCGAGTCTCGAGTCGTATTCAAACTTTCCTTTATCTACTACCTCCATCTAGAACCTGAGGAGATCCAATATATCTGCGAAAAAACGGGTATATCGAAAGAATCTCTATTAGTTGAGATCTTGGCGATTCGAGAGGGTCTCGCTGAAAGAGAGGTGGAAAACCTTAAAATGGAAGATAAGATAACCGCTTTGTATTTGAATATCTTGGACCTAAAAGATCAAAAAAAAGCAAAGGCACAGGGAGACTCTGTTGAGGCGGTCTATTATAGAGAAAGGCTAGACCATGCTCTTCAAAAGAAATACGAACAAAGAAAGAAGCTTTTGGACAAAAAACAAAAAGGCCACTTTTTAGTTCGCACCCCATATCGTGAAATTGCCCGAATTTTAGGAATATCAGAGGGAAGTGTTTCGGTGACTCTCCTTCGGATTTTGGAAAAAATGGAAAAAAAAATACAAATTTTTGAGGAGGAACCCTAATTTCTTTCGTCTCCTATTCATAGGAAGGGTAGCTTATGAAATCTCCGAACCAAACAGCAAAAGCAAAAGAACTCGCAAAGAAACTGTTTTCAGAAGGAATCTTTCCTGATGAGTCTCATTTGGAGGAAGAGCCAGGAGTCTTAGATGCCTTTTTGGAGTGGGAAGAGTCGTTTTTTGCAATCCTTCGGGAGAGCGCTCCTACTATCGATTCCGAGACCTTAGATATCCGGAAGGCCGAAATTACCCTACAACAAAATCCACTTCCGTTACCTGTCTATCTGAGAGAGTATACAAAAAACAATCTATCCTTACCTGAAAAAAATGACAACCTCATCGTAGTACTTTCTGAAAAAGGGATTCGTTTGGTTGGATCCCTTTTAAAAACTCTCTCGATCCAAGAAAGCTCTCAATTGCCTCTTGCCTTTCGTTCTGCGCAAACAGATGCTCCCGATGATGTCACAAATTCGGTGATCTTCCAAGAGACAACTGCGGAAGACCAGAAATTCTACTACCAAATTGTGAAAGAAAATAAAAACGAAGTCTATCTTTCCGTGAAAGCCGAAGCCGAACCTATATTTCAACAAGTCAATCTTAGACGCGATGGTAGATTCATCCTAACAGGAAAGATCAACCATGACGGATCAGCTAGTTTCTCTGGACTGGCTCCAGGGAATTATACAATTGAATTTATAGGTAACGGTATTTCAAAATCATTTGACTTATCTATCTTAGTTGGGTAACCTAAGGGGAGGATGCTCTCCCTAATCATTGATCGGGTTGGAAATGTAAATATCTTCAATGTTTTGGAGAACAATCTGCCCGTAGAAGAGTCGCATATCCAGTCCACCATTGATGAGGATTTAATTTTAGAGTACCTCGCTGAGGTTGAGCGACTTGTCCATGTCTCACATGCGATTTTAGGAAACCAGAATGCTATTTTAAATGCAGATCTCTTGCAAGATTTGAAAGTTCTTGGTGAAACTTTTTACCAACAATTTTTCCCACTATCCATCATTGAAAAGTTAAAGAACACAACAAAAAGAAGCATCCACTTTAACATCGATCCTATCTTGGCCCTTATACCCTGGGAACTCCTCCATGATGGAAATTCGTTTTTGTCAGATCGTTTTCGCATTGGAAAGACGATCCGAGGTGGTTTGCACAAATCTTCCGACAGACAAAATAGAAAACTTAAAATGCTGATTATTGCAGATCCAACAGAAGATTTAGAGAACGCTCAAAAAGAGGGCGAGATGTTGTTTTCAATTCTCAGTCAAAAAGTACCGTCGCAACAATTGGAACTGGAATTTATTGGTGGGAAACAAGTCACCAAACTCAAGTTACTTTCTCTGGTTAAAGATAAAGATATTATTCATTATTCAGGTCATTTACATTTTTCTGATGATCCCTTAGAAAATGGATGGTTACTTTCTGATGGGAAAGTATTAAAAGCGAGAGAAATTAAATCTACAGGAATAGCTACGGAGTTAGTGTTTTCTAACTCATGTATGTCGGTAAAATCTTCATCTAAAAAATTAGATACAAGTGTTTTGAATCAATATGCTGGAGCATTTCTAACCGCCGGGATAAAAACTTTTATTGGTACAAATTGGGAGATATTAGATAACGAGCGAACGATTGATTTTACAGTACGGTTTTACTCTTATCTGTTTTCTGACAAATCAGTTGGGGAGTCACTCTTTTTGGCGAAAGAATTCGCGCGCAGAAACTACCTTCCAAATGATCTCACCTGGGCAAATTACTCTCTGTATGGGAATCCCGATTTTTCTTTTGTTTCCCAAGAAAAGAACATACTTCCTGTAAATAAAATCATTAATCCGTCAGCGATTTTAGAATTTTATCCAACACCGATATCAGTTGCCTACAAAACTTTTTTGAACAACCAAAAGATAAATAACGTTAGCTGGAAATCCATCGTTTATCTTATCAGACTTTTTGAAGCAATTTCTCAAGTTGTAGGTATGGTTATATTCAGTGACCATAGTGCTCACGCGATGAACAAATCGATTCCGAACAACCCGGACGATGCTTTGACTATTAGGAAGTGGTGGGAATTGGTATACAGTTGTCTCTGGGACTTTCAAAAACTTAAGATTACTAGTCTGTTTGAGTCCACCTTGACAATACTTCAAAACCAAAAAGAAACAATTTTTAAGATCATCTCTTGGATGGAAAGATGGGAATCGAAGATTCCAGACACAGAAGAGATGGAAGCACAACAAATTATCCTTCAGTTTTTTATCGAGAATCTCCTCGTTGAATTTTCTGAATTGGATCGATTGAGCATCGTTTTAGTTTCCGATACCTCAACTCCACATTTTTATTTCAAAGGACTAAAACCGAGCTTCCTATATAACACACCATTAGGAAGCAAAGACAAGTTAGCTGAAAGTTTATCTTCACATAAAGGAAACTTAGTACTGATTCATGATAAGAAAAAACAAGTAATCCCCTTCCTAACTTATTTCAAAGAAAAAAGAGATTCGGGAGAATGGGAACTTGTCTTTAGCGGGCTTGTTCCCTTTTCTGCGGAGGTTCCGAAAAATTGAGCCTTTGCCATCCCGAAAATGGCAGTGTATCTTGTGGGGCTTGTTGTGGTCTGTTTAACCTAAAGGTATCTATACCTGAATATAAGGAAATTCTTAAAGAAAGAACAGATCAGTTTAAATCTACTGTGAATTTCGATGTTAGACATAGTTTTCCCATTTATCGTAAAAATAGGGAAGAAAAAGAAAGTAGTTATCCAAAAAAAGATGATAGCACTTATAATTGTCCATTCCTTGGGTATGTGGACGAATCCAATAAAAAAATTGGATGTATGATCCATCCGATTTTCACAAAAGATCCCAAAAGTCAAAATTTTTCTTTTTATGGAACTTCTATTTGCCAAGCTTATGATTGTAAAAATAAAGAGAGTGATATTTCAAAAGATTGGGAAGACCTATTTTTGGAAGTATCCGATTCTTCCACAGAATATAGTTTTTTAGCGAGTGATCATATTTTTGCTACCGCGATAGAAAAATATTTTTATCATAAGAATATTGGACCCAAAGAAATGTTTGGAACATACCGAGCGTTTTTGAAGGATTTGTATCTACTTCGAAAAGAAAATAACTACAAAATGAACCTTACATCATTTGAAATCAATTATGAGAATTTTTCGGATCTGAAGTCTTGCGAGGAGTATTTGCAAAAAGAACTCGGCTTACGCGAGCTAGGTTGGAAAGAAAAATCCCCGGACAAAATCTACCCGGGGGATTTTTAAGTTATTAAGCTTTTGTTGTAGCTGCTGCTACTTTTTCTTTTACTTCGGAAACCGCAGAATTTGCTTTTCCTACAAGTGTATCAATCTGAGCAATTCCTTCTTGGAGGTATTTTCTAAGATTTACAGAAACTTCACTTTGGTCTTTTGCACCTTTTGCTGCAAGTGTTTGGAATTCAGTGCTGATAGAAGAGATCGCTTTTTCTGCTTCTGCTTTTACAGTAGTTACTGCTCCAAGGATAAAGTTAAGTCCGTCTTTTACTTGTTGTTCCATTTTCGTTTCCCTTTTCGGTTCAAATTTGTGCATTGCACAACTCCTTTTTGTGCGATGCATCATTGACTGTCAAATGCTTTTTTATCTTTTTTTCACTTTTTTTTCGTGTGCCAGATAAAATTCTGCAATATGACCCAATCTTCCTTACGCCCCATTCTTTGGAATCCCGATGGTCTCGAGCTACTCGATCAAAGGCTTCTCCCTGCAAAAAAGGAATATCTAAAAATAAACACGATAGATGAAACAATTATAGCTATCCGTGAAATGGCTGTTAGAGGAGCGCCAGCGATTGCGATAACAGGAATGTTTGGTTTAGTTCTTTTTGCGCGATCAAAAACAGGAATTTTGGATAAAAAGGTAGTAGAATCCGCCATTGAAAATGTCCTGTCATCGAGACCAACTGCTGTAAATCTAAGTTTTGCATTAACAGAGGCAAAACGAAGAGCCGAAACACTTAAAACTTATGAAGACCTAACTAAAGTATGGGAATCTTATGCCTTAGAAATTTTAGAAATCGATTACAAATCCAATCTGAGTCTCGGCAACTTTGGGACCAAACTCTTCGATCCGAACAAAAGTGAATTTCATATCATTACACATTGTAATACGGGTGCCCTAGCTACAGCTGGACATGGGACTGCTCTTGGCGTAATACGTTCTCTACGTGATATGGGAAAAAAAGTTGTCGTTTATGCCGATGAGACCCGCCCTTTTTTGCAAGGTTCCCGACTTACAGCGTTTGAAATGATGGAGGAGGGAATCGAGTGTTATATCATTACTGATGGAATGTCAGGTTGGCTGATGGAAACAAAACAAATTGATGCAGTGTTAGTTGGTTGTGACCGCGTTGCCAAAAATGGTGACACAGCAAATAAGATTGGCACTTACAATCTTGCTCTTGTTGCCAAAGCACATTCTGTTCCCTTTTATGTTTGTGCCACCAAGGATAGCTTTGATCTCAACTTATCTACGGGAAAGGATATCCCAATAGAAATGCGGAGGGAAGAAGAGGTGATACTCTATGATTTTTTAAAGGATAAATCTGGAAATTTTTTAATTCCCGAAGGGAAAACAGCCCCCAAGGGAGCCCGTGCTTTAAACCCTTCTTTTGATATTACAAAGAATCACCTTATTACCAGTTTTATAACAGAATTTGGGTCATTTCCTCCAAATGAAATTTTCGAGCGTCTAAATTCTATATGAGCGAGTTTGCAACTTTAGGTGGTGGATGTTTTTGGTGTACTGAGGCAGTTTACTTACGTATACCAGGGGTAATTTCAGTTGTTTCTGGTTATGCGGGAGGGAAAACGGAAAACCCCACTTACAAAGACATATGTACTGGTCGTACGGGACATGCGGAGGTGATCCAAATTGAGTTTGATCCTGCCGTGACAAATTTTGCTAAAATTTTAGAGGCCTTTTGGTTGGCTCACGATCCGACTACATTGAATCGCCAAGGGAATGATATAGGAACACAATATCGGTCGGTCATATTCTATCATGATGAGGCTCAAAAGGAAATTGCTACGGAATCCAAGCGAAAACACCAACCATTGTTTGCAGAGCCAATCGTAACAGAAATTTCTCCCCTTCCAAAGTTTTATAAAGCGGAGTCATACCATCAAAATTACTTTGCTTTGAATCCAGGAAACCCATATTGTAATTATGTGATTCCACCTAAGCTAAAGAAGTTGGGACTGATTCTTTAAAAAAGTAACTATTTGCCTTTAAACGCTGTTAGCATGGCTTTTTCTTGGTTTGGGAAAAAGTTCATTACAAATGAAGTTTGGGCTTTTGTTATCTTTTCTACTTGTTTTTTATACTTGATAGTTGCATTGGGATGAGCAGTATTTCTTACAACCACTTTCACATTATCTTGATTGAAACGAGTTCCTTTTAGCTCTTCGATCTTCGCTTTTAATAGCTCCATGGTCTTGGATTTTTTTTGGTATCCATCAAAGATTTCTTTGAACTTTTCTTTTTTAGCGTCATCGAGTTTGCCTCGGGTTCTTTGAACAACTTCTTTGATCTTCTGAATCTCTGGAAGTAGGGCTTCAAGTTCCTTTTCAAGTTGTACTAACCGCGCACTTCCTTCGTTAAAAAGTCGGTCATTCTTAAAATGAAAACCAACTTCAACAACAGTATCAAGCTGAGCAGTGGAACCTAGAGAGGAAACGGTAATGCCTTGGTAGGATAGAATATCAGAACTAATAATGGAAGATGTATCACCAGTGAGAATGACATTTCCTAAACATTTTATATTACTTTGCAAAATAAAGTTTTCTACAATACAATCTCCGTCTATTTCAAGATTTGCATTTTCAATAAACTTGGCTCGTAAGTCACCTTTAACTTTGATTACACCTTGACCCTTTGCTTTGACTCCGCCTTTGACATCTAAGTCTTCGCCAACCGTAACATCTGAGGATTCAACATTTCCTTCCAAATACAAGGATCCGTTACACACAACAATGGCTCCTTCTTCGATAGTCCCTTTGACTCGAATTGTGCCATCAAAATTTATATTTCCTGTGCCAAGTCCAATATTCGATTCTATATTCAGCTCTGGAGAAACAGAAAGAGACGTGTCTGTAGAAAATACGACTCCACTTAGTCCGGCATAGTATTCCTTTAATTGTCTTCCAGGATTCTCTGGATCGTTTACTGTCTTTGGTAATACATTTTTTCCAAGTGTTAGTCGAGGTCTATCGATTGGGTTAGGGTAAACTGGATTCCCGTTTACATCGATTCCTTGTTCGCCAGCTATTCCTTCAAACAAGGTTGCCAGTTTTTCCCCTTCCTTGACGTGGACATACTTATTAATATTACGAAAATCGGCGTTACCATCATCCTTAAGTACGACTCGAGTGGCACGAGGGAAAAAAAACTTGATCCATCCACTTTCACCTTGTTTGGCGGGGATTCCCTTGCCGACGACAAAATTATGTTCTTTTTTAACTTCTTCTGGGTTTTTGAGTATTTTTTCAATTTCTAATGCAGCAGCATCTACATCTTTCATTAGAATCCGATCAGGGTGTACGCCATACCGATCCAGAGATTCCAATATCAATATATTACTCATACTGCCACCTGTAAGCCAGATGGGTTTGACCGCGAGTGTTGCAGTAAGTCGATCCTCGGAGATGATAATTTTGAGTCCTTTATCAGGGTTAAATTCCGCGGATTGTTTTGTTTCCATACTTATGACAAGTATCGGCAAATCCCTTGGGGAAATCCAGAAATTCTATGATTTCATGTTCTGAATAAATGTTCCAAATGTCTCTAAAAGAGCTGGAACTCCAAAAATCTGGGAATGGATGGGGAGGTTGTCTCCATGAGTGATTGCGCTGGATGTTCTGTATAAAAAGGGAACTTGTTTTTTCGATAAGAGAAGAGATAGTTTTCTAGACTCTTCTGGAGAGATTACCGGGTCATCTTCGCCATGTAGCAAAACTACAGGGCAATGAATCTCCTCCAATTGGTGGTATGGTGAGAGTTTGTGAGGAAGATCGCCAACAGCCTTTGCAATTTTTTCTCCAACATTTGTTCGAAAATGTTCATTGGATTCAATTTGGTAAAAAAATTCGCGAGATGATTTGGAGACATCCTTTAAAAGTTTGGGAACCATTGCATACTCTCCCGTTCTATGCAGAGCATTGTCACAAGCTGCCTCATAAGCTAAAATTTTTATCTCTTTAGCTAACTTAGGTTCAATCGCATCAATAAAATTGAACAAGAGGACATAGACTCCATAATTGTCTCTATGGAAATTTGAAAATACAAACGGAAGAGTATCTAAAAAATCACTGTATGCACCAATTAGCATTATCGAATTTATTAATTTTCTTGTAGCAGGTTTTGATATAGATATAAGGCCCATCCCTCCAGAAAAACTCGCAGATAAAAATCCTAATTTTTTTCCATTATACCAGTCTTTTTTTGAATGTAAAAGGTGAACTAAGTTTTGAATGTTCTGAATTGTATTTGTTTGGATATTCAAGGATCTAACTTCTGTTAGTTCTGGTAATATTATGCTAAAGCCAAGTTGTGAAAGATTTTCAGCTAAGGTTAGGATTCTAGGATCGTCTATTCCCATTACACTCATTCCGTGTTGGAGATAAATTCCTGGCAAACTTTGTGGATTTTTTTCTTGGGGGTGGATTAAAAAGGCTCGGATTCCATTTGGAAGTCGAATTTCAGCTTTGATGGTTTTTGACTCTCGAGAGCTTTTTACGTAGTTGAGAATCAATGGAAATGCATAAAGATGAGGGAACATTCCCCACAATTTGAAAAAGTTTTAAAATTTTTCCAACAATAAAACGAGATACAGTCTTCCTAAATATTGTTCTCCACGGCGTTCTTTCAAGTTGAAGATGAGGATATATTGTCTATATTTTTCCTTGGAAATTGGAACTATCTTGTGATTGAGGTTGTCTGGAGATTCGATATCAATCTCATATCTTCCTAGCTTCATCTCGGATATCAATTTTCCGGCGATCTGGTTTGCAAATTCCATCATAATTGAGCTGGAGTGGGCTTGTGATGTCGGATCTACCTGGAAAGATTTGGCAATTTTGGGAAGGAGTTTCAATTTAGTATACCCATCCATGGCGAGATACATTTTTCCATTGATATCACCAACAAAACCGACACAAGTACAGTTTTCATAGCAAAGACCTTCGTTTTTTGAAGGTCCATATGCTTCTCGTTCTGCGGTAATTAATAGAGTTTTATGGAAGTATTCAGGCAATACTCCAGAAATCGTCAGAATGAATTTTTCATCTAATAGTGGATCCATTAGGCTGCATTGTATAGAATACTTTCTTCTAGGGAAAGATAGAGGTTTTTGATCCAGAGATCATACTTTCCGTTAGACGCATTTTTGTTTGAATAGCCGATCGCAAGGCTTGATGGGTATCCCAAGGTATCGATTTCCTCGATAAATCTCTTAAAGAAATCTGTAAATCCCTCAAGAAGCGAAGTTGGTAATAGAACTGAATACAAATCTTCTTCCATACGAAATAGGCCAAGACCCACAACACCTTCTAATTTCCCAAAATGATTTAAACAAATTGCAATTTCTTTTGTGAATGAGGTATCAATGAATTTAATCAAAACTAGAGTTTCTTGTTCTTTGGAGTTGAAGCTATCTTTTGTTATTTGATAAAAGTGAGAATTATTAAATAGCCATGTTTCCGGATTTTTCGTTACTTTTTCATATTCTAACTTTTCAAAAATCTTTTCAGAGATTTGCAGACTTCGTTCCCAATAAGTTTGAATCTCGTTTTGGTTCCAAGTTTCTTTCGTCTGAAATAAAACAAAACCAAACAAATGTTGGTTGATTGTGAAAGGAATATACAGTTTTTGTTTATTGGATGAGATACTTGGTAAAAGCTCTCTGACGGAAGATTCATCACGTTCATCCCATTCAATGGGATTCGCTTCAGATTCAACGAATATAGTTCCTTTCTGCCAAAAACACTCTTCAAAATTATGACCGTCATAGTATGCATAGAGAACTTGAGAGACTTTTTTGGGAAGTTCGGCGAAATAATGAGCTTTCATTGTTTCCAGAACTTGTGATTTCAGACTTTGTTTTAAGATCGATTTTGTTTTTTGAATTGGATCAAAATTTTTGAAAAAGGGAATCTTTTCAACCGATTCAAGATTCCCGACGGAGAGAGATTTTTGACTCTCAAAATTGATATCCTCTTTCCAGCTATTGGCTAAATTCTGCTCCATCTTAATTTGAGAGAAAGTTTCTGATTCGAAAGCTGTGTCTGAGGTGTCCAAATGGTTTTCTTTGGATTCCAAATCTAGGTTATACAAAATCAAAGTTAGAAGAGTTGTTGAGACAAGAAGTAAAGTAAATCCGATCCAAGAGAAAAATAGGAAGTATTGTAGTGAAAAAGCTAGAAAGAAAAAAATTACAGGAATTAAATATCGTTTCATAGGATCTGTGCCGTTATTATCTTTAACGGGTAAAATTCGGAAATACATGAATGATTTTCCCAGAGGGTCCCTATAAATGAAGCTGTATACCGAACTCGCCGAATATTACTTTTCTATTGAAGAACCCAGTCGAAAATTTTCCGAAGAAGTAAGTTTTCTTCGAGAGACATTTAAACGCCATAAAATTCACACTGCGCTCGATGTTGGATGCGGAACAGGAGAACATGTAAAAGAACTCCAAGCCATGGGTTTTAAAATCCTTGGTGTGGACGCCTCCAATCGGATGTTAGAAATTGCTAAAACTAGATTTCCTCATTGCCACTATGAGTATGGTAAAATGGAAACGTATATCGCCAAACAACCAGTAGATTCTGTTATTTGTCTGTACGGAACTTTTAATTATTTATTGAACGACGATTCTGTATTAAATTTTCTTAGAAATTCATACAAGAATCTAAAACAGGCTGGACTCCTGATTTTGGAAATCTGGAATGCGGATCCAATCCATAGAATCAAACGAAAACCGATTACGAATGTAAGTAGCGTGAGACAAGGGAATGTTTCCATCCGAAGAAATAGGGGCTTTCGTCTGACAAGAGCTGATGATGTTGCAATTGTCGAAGTGAACTATGTCTACAACCTGAATCAGAAGGATCTAAAAGACAAACATACAATGCGAGTTTTTCATTTTGCTCAAATTCGAAATTTCTTAGACGATAACAAATTTGACTTATTGCATGTTTATGGAAACTACGATGGAGAAAAGTACTTAAAAACTGGTGCGCGGATGCTCGTCGTTGCCAAAAAGAGGTCTTGACTTTCCTTCTAATCTCTTGTATTCCAAATGTCTGGGGTATCAATAAGTGGGATCAAATCAGTTTCAAGTTATAGTCGTTGGCGGAGGTCCAGGCGGGTATGTTGCTGCCATACGGGCCGCACAATTAGGGCTTACAACATGTCTCATCGAGAAGGAAAGACTCGGTGGCGTATGTTTAAACTGGGGTTGTATTCCCACCAAAGCTTTGTTAGAAAGTGCACATGTTCTTGAGCATCTCAAAAAGGCGACAGAGTTTGGCCTTGTTGCTGAAAATGTAAAGGCAGATTTTGAAGCAGTGATACAAAGATCAAGGTCTGTGGCAGATCAGATGGCCAAAGGCGTTGAGTTTTTGATGAAAAAAAACCAAATCACTGTCGTTTCAGGAAATGCAAAATTAAAAGACAC
>JALOTI010000178.1 GCA_025457985.1 Leptospira sp. | reverse complement strand
ATGTGCGCTGTTTCCATATTAGATAAATTAGCGGAATTCAATCTTAATAAAGAGTCAGATGGTGAAAAAGGACTCAATTTGCGATTTGGTCTTCATTATGGTTCTGTACTTTTTGGGAACACAGGTTCAGAAGATAGTTTGGAATTTACCGTAATTGGCGATGCAATTTCTGGAGCAAGTCGATTAGAAACATACGCAAAAGATCTAAAAAAAACACTGCTCGCATCCAAGGAATTGATATCAGAGATTCAAAATATTGCATCCCTTCCGATAAAAATGAGTTCTGTTGGAAACCTGCCTTCAAAAAATAAATCCAAACCTATTGAAGTTTTTTCCATCGAGAAAAAGCCATGATTCAAATCGCAAACAACAATTCGATTGTCCTTCTGCAAAAAAAAGAATTTTTGTCTGATACATTTTTGCTTCAGATATTATCTTCTGAGACAATGGAAAACTACTTAAAAAACTTTCCTTTTGAAGATAAACAATTGTTTGTCGATTGTGATGAAGATTGTTTTTTAGTTGTCGATCCTAAGTTATCGTTTATCGATACTAAAAGTTCAGCATCCCATTCGCAATCATTTGCTCCAAATGATCCCCAATTCAAATTAAATGCGACATTGATACCGATCTGGAAGAATGGTTCTCTATCAATTGGTGGCGAGGATTTGGCGAAGTATTTGGCGCAATTCCCACCACTCTGTCCTTTCCTAGCACAAGATCCCACAGGCAAAGATCTAATGCTTGCTTGGGGAAAAAAAGAGAGTTTGGTTTCCGCAATTGAATCTGGACTTGGGACATACTTCAGTCGTTCGCGAAATGGAAAATGGGTCAAAGGTGAAGAGTCCGGTCATTTGCAGCATCTACAGGAGATTTTCATCCATTTAGATCCTTTTTATATTCTGTATAAAACAAACCAAATAGGTGCTGCCTGTCACACAGGATACTATTCATGCTTTTTTCGAGAGTTACGAAATGACTCGCAGGTTTCATTCGTCTATTCTAATAAAGTGGGAGATAAAATTGAATAAATATATGATGTATATAATTCTCATCATAGGCCTCGGAATCGTAGTGTACTTTTTGAGGGCACGCAATGCCTCAGGTATGGAAGAAATCAAAGCTAAGATAGCATCAGGTGCATTGATTGTAGATGTAAGAACAGTCGGTGAATACCAATCAGGTCATTTCCCTGGAGCTTTAAATATACCTGTTGATCAAGTAGAGAAACGTGTTTCCGAATTTGGTGAAAAGGACAAACCGATAATCGTCTATTGTGCCTCAGGTGGACGGAGTGGAAGTGCTAAGTCCTATTTAGAGTCGATTGGATTTACCAATATAACAAACGCAGGTGGACTTAGCAACATGCCAAAATAATGAAAGAGCTACATTCTCTTTCTTTTCATATACATTTGGAGTCCAGTCGTTGCTTCTTTGGAAACTTTATTTCCAAGACTTGGTAGCCAACCCAAAAGATATCCGACTGGTCCCATTGCCATCCCCAGCCACTTCCACATCGAAAAGTGATCCTTATGTGTTCTTATCTTTCCATTCTCGAATGTGAATTCCGCATGTATTTTATTATGAACCATGCGTCCAGTTTTGCTGAAATTGTAATCGGCTTCCCAGTCTGCAGAACCTTTTTCTCCATCCGCCTTGATATTTGAAAAACGAATGGTAAGATTTTGACTTCGTTCCAATAGCATAAGCCACATTGCTCCAGCCTCTTTGCCCTTTAGATCTCGAAATGCTGGATCGGAAAATTCGATATTTTCGTGATAACAGGAAACCATCGTATTTCCATCTTTGTTTTGGAATGCGGAATAAAATTTAGTGATCAATTCTTCATTAGGGTGCATAGTGGGGTAAATTATGTTTGTACTTTTGAAAAGAGAGCAAGAAAAAAAGTTATGAAGCGGCTTCTATTTGTATCTTTGGGAATCAGTTTTTTACTCATCGCTTTAGTCGGCTTGTTTTTAGGTGCAGGAATGTTTTCTGAACCAAAATTTGAAGGTTCCCTGACGGAATGGTTACGGGCTGAGGACGAGGATATTTGGTCCTATCTAACAGATGTCAAAGATCTACCGAACCGTCGCTCTGAAGTTCAATCCATAGAAATCATTGAGACCTTCCCTGATGGTTCTCCCAAAAAATGGAGAGAAATTCCAAACCTCGGGGGATATATGGTGTTTGAAGTTCAGGAAAAAATTAAGCCAAAGGTTTGGATTATTTCCCTTGTTGACTCCAACTTTAAGTTTAGAGGGACATGGACTTATACCTTGGAGAAAAAAGCACAAGGAACTAGCGTTACGGTCAAAGAGGAAAGTGAGATCCAAAGTCTTTTGGTCAGAGGTGCCACATTTCTTTCAGGAAGGGATGCAAACCTCCAAAAAGAAATGGGTTTTCTGAGAAATAGATTTAGCGGACGATAAATGAAATTCTCAAAAGTTGCCTTATGGCAACTTGAGAATCCATTCATTTGCACCTTCACAAATTTTACGTACGGTTTCGCCGTGAAAAATAATTCCTAGGTGACCCTGTTCAAATTTAGTTACGACTTTGTTTTCCGAAGGAAGTAAATCTAAATCATCCAAAGTTTCTTCTGGAACTATTTTATCGATTGTGCCAACAACGCTGTAAATTGGTAGATTGAAATTTTTGATAAAATTCTCAGTATAATTGATTTTACCATCATTCGACCAAAAACTTTTTTCATTCGAAATTTGACTTTGGAAAAATTGCATAATTACGGAGACCGATTCTTCGCAAAATACATCTTCCATGAGAAAATACCACTCAGGAGGCGTAATTTCTTTGTAACCAACAAAGTCTTTGATTGTTAATACTTTGGTTCCGATATCATAACTGAAATTCCTCAATCCAGAATGTAGATTCAAAATAAGTTTGAAAAATTTCTTAAGATCTATCGTTTGAATCGTTGCTTGCATCGAAAATGAAGCCATACTCAAAATCATATCGGACAGCATTTTATGAGGAAGCATACTAAATCCTTTTTTTAGCGTGTCCAACCCAATAAAATTAGATTTTAAACTAATGTAGTTAGGCGATGTTATCGATACAATCCCGGCTATATACTCTTCTGGTTTAGGAAGGTTGTACTCTTCTTTCATTGCTTTGATTTGCTCATAAGAAGAAACATAAAATCTAGGGATCATACCACCCATCGAATGTCCTACCACAACAGTTCTTTCACTCGGATAGTGCCAACGAATCCATCGAAGTACTTCTGGAAAATCATCTTGTATATAATTGTCCGCAGTCCAACCTTCTCTACTGCCATGTTTTGGCATAGTTTGTCTAGATCGTCCCCTCATATCCATTAGAAAAACTCGGTATCCATATTTGAGAGCGAGTTCTTTTGCCAATTTGTCCATAACGGATCTGCGACAAAAAAATCCAGGTATAAGAAGAATGTTTTTACCAGTTGTATTTAGTTTTTCAGGCGTGAAACTCTTTAAGGATACCGCATAACCATCAGAAGTTGGGATTATGAAGGATGCGTCCATCCTGTATTCGATATTGTACTGATGGGACTTAAAGATTATAGATGTAACAGGTTCTTTTTGATCTTTTGTGGTAGTGTAAAAAAGGTTTTTAGAATTGGACACAGTGTCCGCTTTTTCAATGTTCTTTTGCGCAATGTAATGGTCATTTCCTGTTTCCATTTCTTTTGCGACCACAAACTCAATCACATCAAATAGGGAGTACAACTGTAACGTGAGTGGTCTTAATTTGTCTTCAGGAATTGGATCTTTTGTGATCCCCCAGAGAATCCCAATAGGATTTTCGTTAACAAACAGGGGTAATCCGATTGCATAATTCATTGTTTCCGAAAGTAATACTTTTTTTTCCGGGTGAATCACTTCTTCTTTTAGGTTTACGATAGTGATCGCAGGTCGCAGGCCCTTGTTAAAATCAATTATTGCTTGTTGGATAAAACGAGTGGATTCGTTCCTTGGATCACTGAGATGGATGGGCCTTGATTTTTTAATGTATTCTTCAATGCCTGGAATTTTTCTTCGTTCAGCAATCTCTCGGAGTTTAAAGTGGGTCGAAGTAGAAACGATTTTTAATTCATCTTTGTCTATCACTTCAAAGATCGAAAAACTGAAGATAGGTTCATCATCAAAGTCGACCAGAGAAACCATCTTGTTTGTGAAAGACTGCCAAATGCTTTCAATAAATGAAAATGTTGGTTTTGGTACGGGGAAAACGAAGATTCGTTCTGGACTTACCATCAGGCTTTTGTTTGTGTCCCGAGAGTAGTTTTTTATCAGCCGATCTTCCCAAAATGAAGTTTCTTCAATCGCCATTGAGCTTCCTTTCTCTAAGTTCTTCTTTTACTGTTTTTTCGACTTTTCAGATGCCTGAGAACTAAAAAATAAAGCAAATATGCAACAATCTGATTTCGAATCCATCTCAAGAGTATCTGTGCCTGAATTAGACTCCATTTTAGGAAAACCCTTCCCTATTTTAAACGATGGCTTTGTCAGGCTAGTGGATTATATGGGTGGCGACGAATCTATTGTACAAGCGGCACGCGTTTCGTATGGAAAAGGTACAAAAAAAGTAAATGAAGACCGCGGTCTGATCCGCTACTTGATGCGCCACAGACATAGCACTCCATTTGAAATGTGTGAATTGAAACTCCATGTGCGAGTTCCAATGGATACATGGAGGCAATGGATTCGACATAGAATGGCAAATGTAAATGAATACTCTACGCGTTACTCCGTAGCTATCGATTCTGCCCAGACCACTTTGCCCGGTGAGTGGCGAGTACAATCCACTGGTAATAAACAAGGCAGTGATGGATTTCTTGAAGAATCCAAAGGAAACCACCTAACAAAGAGAGAAACAGAGCTTCAATCTTTGGCAGGTCAAATCTATCAAGAACGATTGGATTTAGGTGTAGCTAGAGAACAGGCTAGAAAAGACCTTCCCCTCGCAACATATACAGAGGCCTATTGGAAAATCGATTTGCATAATCTACTGCATTTTTTGGCACTACGGATGGATGATCATGCACAATTGGAAATCCGTCTTTTTGCAAAGGCAATTGGTGAAGAAATCGTAAAAAAATGGGTTCCGTACACTTGGGAAGCTTTTTTGGACTACCGCGTCCATTCAATCCAACTCAACCAGTATGACAAAGAAATCATTCGAATCTTGAATACAGAAGGCAAAGATGCTGCCAAAAAAAAGGCAATCGAATTTGGTCTGTTAGATGAGAGTGGTTCCATTGAGAAAAAAAGCCGAGAA
>JALOTI010000177.1 GCA_025457985.1 Leptospira sp. | reverse complement strand
TTCCACAATTGATGTTAAAGAGTATGGACTTGTATTCTTCTTCCTATTCCTATTTTCTTATTTCTCTATTTTGATTATCATGATCAAATTACCTAAGTTTGGGCCAGTATTGGTATTAGGCATAAAGGCATTTGTAGAATTGTATTTTAAAAGACTTTATACTCCGAGATAACAACTTTTCTTTCTTCGAATAGCGGAATGACCTTGGATAGTTTGCTTTAGTTCACTTACAAAAATGTATGGAAGGCTCTAATTCATTAGGAAATTCCAATGAATTTTCAAGATCAAAACAGAATATCTTTTTCCTAATTCTCTTGCCAAACTGTAAATCAAAACGGAAGGTAACAGGAAACAGGCAATGTCATAAAATTCCATGAGGCTAAAAATTTGATACCAGTCCATAATTCCAAAATACAAATCCGCCCTCTTTATGATGAGGAATCTAGTACCTGGACGTATTTAATGATTCATAACCCGAGCCTTTCCTGCTGTTTAATCGATCCCGTTTTAGAAAAGATAGAAAGAGATTTAAACTTAATTCAAGAATTAAACTTAAAACTTATATTTACCATTGAAACCCATATCCACGCAGACCACATAACTTCATCAGGTAAATTACGCGAACTTACAAATTGCCAAACTTACGTACCTATTGGAGCAAATATTGAATGTGCTACAAATTTTGTGAAGGAGTCATCTACTGTTCTATTAGGTGATGTTGTTTTAGAAATTATGGAAACTCCAGGCCATACAGAACATTCGATTTCTATTTATCTTAAAAATCTCTGTGTATTCACGGGGGATGCACTTCTCATTAGAGGCTGTGGTAGAACTGATTTCCAAGGCGGAAATGCTGAACTTTTATATGAATCTATCACCCAAAAGTTATTTCAGTTACCGGATGACATATTAGTTTTTCCAGGGCATGATTATAGAGGTTTCGTCTACTCAAGTATAGGTGAAGAGAAAAAACTGAATCCCAGAGTTGCAAATAAATCAAAGGCCGAATTTGTCTCCCTCATGCAAAACTTAAACTTACCATACCCCAAAAAAATCCATGAAGCATTACCTGCCAATGAAAACTGTGGGATTCTGAAATGACCCTTAAATGAAAACTCTTAAGTTTTTTGCTAACCTTCTTTTTTTAATAACGCTAACATTCAATGGACTAAGAGCCCAGTCATCAATTCTTGTCCATTTTATTTTAATTGATTCGAATACTGGAAAACCAATTCCAGAAGCTACCATCCTTTCAAAAAAGACGTTAGCAACCGGCGTGACCGACAGATTTGGAAAAGTTTCCTTAAAATTTCCTACTACAGGATATTATGAAATTCGTATTCTAAGCAATGATTCCCTAGAAATTCAAAATAAAGAAATTAGATATAACAACCAAGAAATATATATCTCATTAAGTGGATTAAAAAAATCCGGCATCGTAGTTAGTGGGGAACGAGAAAAACTGAACCTTTCGCGGTACGGGCTTGGACAAGAAGAAATAAAAAGGATTCCTGGGGTTGCTGGTGATTCGCTCCGAGCTATACAAACAATTCCTGGGGTTGTTGTTGGAACGCCTGTTGGAGTATTGCCATCTGTATTTACAAATATAGGTGGTGGACTGGTATCGGGATCGCCATATTCGAATAGTGATCGAGGTGATCTGTCGATAAGAGGTGGGGGAACCAAACAAAACATTTATTTTTTTGATGGCTTCCCTCTACCTTATCCGTTTCACTTAGGCAACCAATCTTCTGTAATCAATAATAATCTAATAAAAGGTTTTGATCTTTTCAGTGGAGTTTTTCCTTCAAAATATGGTTTCGCAACGGGCGGAGTGATTGCGATCGACGGAACCGACTCCGTTGAAGAAAATAAAACTATCGTAAATGTAAACTTTTTTTTGGCAGATGCATACAACCAAACTATTTTGTCACCAAACCTGAGTATGATTACGTCGGGACGAAAGAATTATCCCAATTTAGTTCTTCTGCGAACATATCCGCAAGGTATTCCAGAGGATGCTAAATATGCAGAATACCATGACTACCAATGGAAATTAATTTGGGATATTAATAACAATCACAGAATTACAATTCAAACTTTTGGAACCAGAGACCGCCAGGCATATACAAAACAACAAGCTAGTTTAGAGCGAAATGGCGATGATCCACGACCACCAACTGGACTCGATCGAATGTTCCGAACGGATGGCATTCGTTATATCGCGAAAGGCAAAAAATTTAGAAATACTCTTTCATATTCACGAACAGAATTTGATGAATTTTTCGAACTTAGGATATCAAATCCGCTAACAGCGGAAAATATTTTTGGACTGCAAAACCGAGTGAGTGATTTTTTATATTTTGCAGAAAATCGTTTGGAATGGGAAATATTAGAAGACCATATCAAACTTGAGACAGGAGTACAATCCAGACTTAGAGAATTGAATTTAAAGGGAGAAAATATTTCATCTAATAACCGCTTGTTCTTAGATTTTTTTGACAATCTCTTATTATCAAATTCTCAGTTTCGATCCATCATTGATGGGGAAAAGATTAGATATCGAGAGGCTGCAGGATTTCTGGAGTTTCAGACCAAATGGCGGGGCTTTCGTTTTATCCCAGGTGCCAGAGTAGATAGTTATAGTGGATCGGGTGAAGTCAATCTTTCGCCCAGAGTTGTGGGTGGGTATTCGTTTGAATCTACAAAAACATCCATTTTAGCCGGACACGGTATCCATTACAATAGCCCCGTTTCTCCCGAACAACTTTCCAGTAGATCAGGGAACCCTTCCTTATTTATGGAAAGATCAGAACACAATACGATTGGAATCCAACAAGAGTTACCTAAGGGCTGGTCTTTTAAAATCGAAGGGTTTAGAAATATCTTTCAAAATATAATTGTCGCCGATGCTTTTATTACAGATCCTTACAGTCCAAATTCCGATCTACGAATACTTGCACGAAATCCTAATACGGAGTTACAAAACCCGTTTCGTCCTCGTAATTTAAACTATTCTAATATTGGATATGGACACTCTGAAGGAATCGAAATTTTTATCAAAAAAACGAAAGACCCCCGAGAATCTTCTGGTATGTTCGGATGGTTGTCCTATACCAACTCCATTACAAAGAGAATCAACAACCAAGCTCGATTGTCCAATGAAGAAAGACAAAACCTGGCGATTTCAAATAGTTCAAGAAGACTCCTTCTTCAAACCAAACTGGGAACAAATTACTTAAACTACTATGATGACAATCAGTTTGAATTAATCTACAATAATGATGAAAAAGAACTCTATGATCTTGATAGAAGGCATATTCTCAACTTAGTATTTGGATATAGATTTAATGTTAAATGGCAAGTAGGAGGAAGATTCCGTTATTTTTCTGGAAACCCATACACTCCTATCATTGGTGCCAATAGGGCGGGACAAGCAGGGTCGGGAGGAATTAATTTTTTTATTCCGGAGTTTTCTAAAAACTTCAACAGTGATCGATTTATTCCTTTTCATCAAATAGATATTCGGATAGATTCCTTTGATTTTTACAGTTGGGGATACATCAATGTTTACCTTGAATTTGTAAACGTATATGGAAGAATGAATCAAGTGGGATTTACATTTGATAATTTAAGCAATTTCCAGAGAGGAGTAAATCCAAAACCAGAATATGATACTGTTAACTCTCCCTACATCGTCTCTCAAAGACCCAATGGTTCAATGATCAATCTTCCACTGATCAATCTTGGAATGGAAGCTCGATTTTGATGAAAGACTATTCTACTCAGTATAAAATTCTAAAAAGAAAACTACCCAATATTAATTTTAATCGAATATTGAAACTAGTATTGGTATTTATACTCTTTATTAACTCATGTAGAGAAGGTACAGAACTTCAAAAAAAAGAAAACGAAGAGCAAACTACTTGGATGTTCACAATAGCAATTTTACGTT
Source organism: Leptospira sp. (assembly GCA_025457985.1). Classification (GTDB taxonomy): domain Bacteria; phylum Spirochaetota; class Leptospiria; order Leptospirales; family Leptospiraceae; genus Leptospira_A. The sequence continues at coordinate 1,341 of JALOTI010000177.1, read as the reverse complement.
CCCAAGGAAATTGCAAAGTCAGAGAATTAAAAAATGAAACCGAGATCCTTTCTTGTGATAGAAGACCAAGGGGGCTTTGTACAGTAGAAGAAAAAATCCTTTCACAGGGTGAGATAACCAAACAAATTTCGGATGCAAGAAAATTTACAGATTCTAATGTCAATTGCCTAGAGTCTGTGATTGCTTCAGAAATTTTAAATCTAAAACCAACAACAGAGACAGAAAAAACAGAAATCTATTCTAAATTTTTTTACGAAACAGTAAATTCCTGTGAAGAGGTCGGAATGATTCTCTTAGATGGCGAAGAATTAGCGAACCTCGACAAATATCTTTTCTTAGTTTCAGTTCCAGGTAAAATTGGAAGGTCCGCAAATACTCTAAGAAACTTCCCTCTCTCCACTACTTCCACAAAAGAAAAGGCTAACGATTGTTTTATGAAAAATTTCTCAGAAAAAGAGCGCGAAATTTTAGAAGATTTTCGAAAGGGAAAAACAATACTCAGTAAAAAATTGTAGTCAAACTTTCTTTCTTTACATCCAATTGGATTTGTGTTTGGTTTTTTTATTTTTTTAACGCAAATTTTTTTTAATTCAATCCAAAAGGGTTTTTTGTGGCCAGAGAGGCTCGTGGGACCGGCTCATTTTCTATTCTGGTGGAATTTAATTTTTTCATCGGTATGGATCTTTCTTTTCGCATTTTTGCTTTTTGGAGTGGTTGGTATATTCCTAAAGATTCCCATTCTCGGAATTGTTCTGCAAGGTTTCCAAAATAGAATCAAAGAGGCTGGATGGTTTCTTTTTTTAACTCGCCATATCCTTGTTTGGTTGCTCTCTCAAGGATCGATATTAATTGGTAGCTACATTCTCGCCTATGTAGATTTGACACCCATTGCACTACCCTATTTTGCGCTTGGATTTGTGATTTTAGGTGTTTACGCGACCAAGGTTCTTAACCAAACCAACCGATCCAGTTTTCAATTCACCGTCTTACGAGGAGAAAACCGAGAAGAAAGGACGGAAAAAGATATCACACCACGCTAAAATTTTTAATCCTTTGCCCTTACGGTACGCTCTAAGGAGTATGAATCAGGCAAAACAAGACAGTTCTCCAAAAAATAGAATGAAATGGGGGCTTACGTTTTTTTCGGTTATTGTGCTACTTACGCTGATTGCCTGTTCTCCACGTTCTCTCGCCAGCTCCAAAGTTGAAGAACTCCCTTTGACAAGTCCTCCAGGAACCTCCATTGTAGCCTTTGCGGAAGGATGTTTTTGGTGTTCGGAGCATATATTCGAATCCATTCCCGGAGTAAACGAAGTGGTTTCCGGGTATGCCGAGCTGCTC
>JALOTI010000176.1 GCA_025457985.1 Leptospira sp. | reverse complement strand
GCCTTCTTTTCCAAAATTTCCAAATTCATATTCGATTATATCTTCTTTGATACTTCCTTTTGTAAACAAGTGCATCTCAACTTGAAGGTACTTTTCAACTAAAGAAAATCTTCCTTCTTTTTCTAATCTTCGAATACTTACTGTTAGATGTGTTGAATTCAAAAAACGTAGAGGTCTAAATTTACTTGCACGATCAACTAAGTCGTGGTCTTCCGCGATTTTTACCGCCTCATCAAAACCACCTATTCGATCAAACAACCGCTTTGTGATAAAGATACAAAATCCTGCCGCACGTGGATTAAAGTTTTGATTTAATTTTACATGGAGATTCGCCAATTTGAACATAACTTTGTCTAGTTGCAAATCCGATTGAGGTAAAAATTCACATGTGGCGAGGTCTAAAAACCTTTCTTCCATTTCCTCATAGGCTTTTTGCAAAAAGTCTTTCGGCAAAACCACATCAGAATCCAAAAAGAATAAAAATTCGCCTTTTGCAACTTCTGCGCCTCTGTTTCTACCAGGACCAGGCAATCCACCTTTGACAACTTTGGCTCCAGACTTTTTTGCAAGAGGAACCGTTTTGTCCTTGGAGCCCGCATCGGCTACAATGACTTCAAAATCTTTGAAAGTCTGCGCACCAATGGATTGGAGTAGATTCGGTAAAAATTTTTCTTCGTTGAGTGCGGGGATTACAATACTGATCTTTGGCATGCGAAGATACTAAACGAATTCAGAAAAATTGCAAGCCTAACCGTAAATAAATCCATTCTCCCGAATGAGTTTTGAATACCAAGCGGCACTCGACTTAGGAATTCTTTTGAGTTCGGGATCTTTTTGATCCACGTAAACAATCCCAAACCTCTTTTCATAACCTTCCTGCCACTCAAAATTGTCGAGAAAAGACCAGACAAAATATCCTTTGACGTTTGCACCTTCCGACATCGCCTTCTTCATTTGGAGGAGGTAATCTTTGAGGTATTGGATTCTTTCTGGATCATGAACAACGCCATCCACCAAGGTATCGTTCAGACTGATTCCATTTTCAGTAATATACACAGGCGGGTTTCCGTAATTGTTTTGAATCCACTTGAGCAGATCATAAAATCCTTGTGGGAAGACTTCCCAGCCCATTGAGGTAAACTTCACAGAATCATACTTTGGCTTAACTGGAAAAAAGTTAAAGATTGGGAACGGAATCTTTCGAACTATTATGCGTGTATAATGATTGACCCCTAAAAAATCGGTCTTTTGAGAGATCAATTTCATGTCATCTGGCAAAAGATTTCCTTTGTTCTGTTTTTCCACTTGTTTGATTATCTCCTCTGGATATTTTCCGAAAAAAATAGGATCTAACCAGAGTTTGTTCATAATTGCATTTAGCTGTTTGGTGGCTTTTGAATCTCGATCCAATCTATAGTTATAAACAGGAGAAAGCGCATTTGTAATTCCTACTTTCGATTTTGGGAAAAGTATTCGAATACGCTCCAGAGATTTTCCATGAGCAAGTAATAAATTATGGGCAATCTTAAAACTAGAATAAGGTCGAATATGTCCTGGCGCATGTGTTCCTGCGATATGCCCCGCAAGCATAATAATCCAAGGTTCATTTAAGGTAATCCAGTTCTTAACGCGATCGCCTAATTTTTTAACTACGATCTCCGTATAATCTCCAAAATAATTCGCAGTGTCGCGGTTGTACCAGCCTCCTTTTTTTTCGAGTGCATATGGCAAATCCCAATGGTACAAAGTTACGAAAGGAAGAATACCCTTCTTTAACAATTCATCAACGAGGCGATCGTAAAAATCTAATCCCTTAGGATTGACCTTTCCGACACCCTCTGGCAGAATCCTAGACCAAGCAATGGAAAAACGATACGATGGAATCTTTAACTTGGAAAGTAACTGAACATCTTCCTTATATTTATGGTAATGGTCACAAGCAATATCGCCATTCTCGAAGTTCTTGATTTTCCCTTTTTTTTTGGTAAAAACATCCCAGTTAGATAGACCTTTTCCGTCTTCGGAAGAAGCTCCTTCAATCTGATAAGAAGATGTTGCTGCACCCCACAAAAAGTCTTTGGGGAATTCTATTGATAACATGAGACAAGTGTTTTATAGTAATGCATTCTGGAAATCAAAAAGGAATCCAGTTTATCAGACTTTATTGTTGTTCAAAAAAAATTTTCTGCGAATACTTGATTCCTTCCCCTTTTTTTTGCCTCATACAAACATTCGTCAGCCTTCTTTATGATTGTTTCTGGAGAGGAATCTTTGTCCTTTAAAACTGCTACACCGGAGCTAACACTACATCGAATTTGAACATTGTCTAACTCCAGCTGAACTAAAAGCACAGACTTCCTTATTTTCTCCGCAACAACTAAAGCTCCCTCTAAATCAGTATCCGGTAGAACGACTATAAACTCTTCTCCGCCCCATCTGGCAGGAAAATCTTGTTTGCGGAGAGATTGTTTAACAATTTTTGAAAATTCTTGAAGAACTTGATCTCCCGCATCATGTCCAAAATTATCATTTACATTTTTAAAATAATCTAAATCAAAAAGAATGAATGAGATTGGATATTCACCCGCACTTCTATTTTTTCTGGCTAATTCTATATCCAGATTTGACATAAATGCTCTACGGTTTGGGAGTCCTGTTAAAGGATCAGTCATAGCAATTGCCAATAGTTTTTCGTTTAAATCTGTTAATGTAAAAAAGAGTTTTGATACGATCTGATTCACAATAAATGCGCTTCCACCTAACAAAAGAGATGAAATAATAATGCTGAGTAATGTAGGTTTGACTGTAGGCATCATAATATTCACCAAGGGCAAAACTTCGAAATAAACTAAAAATCCCATGGCACTAAAGAGAATGGTTGCAAGTATTGCATTAAAGGCTCCGTAGTTTCGTTCTTTCGACATACTGCTAAGGGCGATAGAGCCAATATATCCTAAAATAAAAAACGAAGTGATATGACCTGTTCCATACGCAAGAACTGTTAACCAAATCAAATCAAAACTAACTGGAACATATCCGCTCCACCAAACATTACTCTCAATCAATATATCAAACTCTATTAAGAGATACCAAACTACAGAAAATAAAAGATGTACTGCTCCAATTCCTACGATCCAGGGTAAATCAAAGGAATAGAATACAAGAACCATAACGAGGGTATAGAGAATCCTAGCCAGGTTTGCTGACTGAAACTTTTCAGATTTTAGAAGGGGTTTTCTATTTTTACGAATTCCTTCTTTTACATACGGTTCGATTTTGTCCACGGATCGCTAAATTCCTTTTGTGGCTTTTTTGCAATAGCTTGACTGAAGAAATTTTACTGTAAACCAAAATCGAACCAATGGGTGTGTGAGTGGTTTCCCCAAGTTGCGGGAACTAACTATTTCCGTGAAAAGATTTGTTTGCTAAACTGAAGTCATATATTGAGGAAAACCCGAGATGAAACGAAGAAAAACACTAGTAATGCTGATCTTTGCGTTCGTATCTTTTTTTATGTATAATTGCCAAACTACAAATGGCTATTACGAAGACGAACGATACAGATCCAATTCAAGGTATATGGACCGAGGTTGGAATGACCGACAATACCACAATCCATACTGGGGAAGAAATTTCCAAGGAAACCGAGGTTACTATGGAGTTCCTCACTACCAAAACCAAGGCGGCTCTGGACACAATCCCCTGCATATACCAGGTGGCCGCTATAACAATATGAGTAGACCAAGTAAGTGGAGGTTATAGGTTTTTCCTCTTCTTATTTTAGAAACGCCTTTCAGAGAAGTTGAAACCTAGCCGATTCAATCGGGATACTATAATTTTTCATTCGACTTCATTTAAGTTTTAGTTATTTTTTGAATATGAATGCAAGATTGGTTCTGATACCCACTGGAATACTTTGTTTTGTAATCAGTTTGTCTGTCCATGCTGAGTCAACCGACGAATGTAAAGGCATAGGGATTGAAAAAACAAAAAGAAACTGTTATAGCGAAGCCTACAAAAAATCGGACAGAATTTTAAACTCAACTTACAAAGATATTAAATCTAAACTCAATCCAACAGAACAGAAAGAACTAATCTCTGTTCAGAGAGATTGGATTCTCTACCGAGATAGTATCTGCGAAGGCCCTCTTTATAGTTATGATACCTCGGGTTTAGAAACATTAATTTGCAAACTCCAATCGACAGATGATCGAATTGGATATTTGAGAACTGTTTGGAAAAAGGGAAGCTTTCCAGATACACCCGTAGGAGAGTATTTGGATGGGTTTGGAGGGAACCTCCGAATTATCAAAGTATCTGAAAACAAATTTGAATTTTCAATGGAGGTCGTAAGGGGACCAACAGCCCATATAGGCGAAGTTAGTGGACAATGGCAGACAAAACAAAATGTAAAATGGAGATGGAAATCGGAAGCAGAATGCCAAGATACTGATATGGAATGTTGTATTTTGGAATTTAAGTCAAGCCAAGCAAAAATTGAGGTAAAGGAAATCTCTTGTCAGTATTACCACGGAGCAAGAGCGTACTTTGACGGAGTTTATCGTTATAAATTTCGTTAGACTAGGTTTCAGGCTTTACGTTAAAAATTTCTGTTATGTATTGTAAACCTTCAAAAAGATCAAGCCAGCCAGATTCTTCATTCTTGGACTTAAGAAGCAATGCGCCAACGAAAAAAGCTAAAAAAGCCTTTCCGCCCTTTCCTTCCGAACTTGTTTTAAAGAAGCGATCGATTGCAAATTGATAATCCCGAAAAGAATCATCTACCAGCTCAATTAATTCTTGTGAATCGGACAATTGTCTTTTGACATCAACTGCAAGTAAGATTAAATTTTGAAAATGGGATTGCCGATTGGCAACGAAGTTCATTATATCTAAAACATTGGAACTCTGACTTGAAAGTTCTTGGATTGCCATTGAATCCGATGACACTAACATCCGAACCATGGAAGCAAACAAAACCTCTTTGGTTGGAAAATAATGATACAAAGTTCCAGTGGATACACCTAGCTCTTTAGAAAGTTCTCTCATGGAGACTGATGCCACACCTTTTTCTACAAAAATGGGCAAACATTTCTCAAGCAATTCTTTCCTATACAAATCGTGATCCACGATCTTTGGCATTGTGAACCTATCCTAATTGACTTGCGCCTGAATCTCTCCAGATTAGAATCTTCTAGTATTCCTTCAAGCGAGAAATACCTTTCCTCAATTGAGATAAACCTAAATTGCCATTTATCTACCCAGTGGTTCGTAGACCACTTGCAATTGCATTTATGGAT
>JALOTI010000175.1 GCA_025457985.1 Leptospira sp. | reverse complement strand
TCTCCATGACGAACCAAAATGATCTTCATAATGTCTCCAAGTCCAAAGATCAAATTCGATAAGGAAGACGAAACAAAAAAAATAGGAATTTCTTGCGAAAAAGCTCTTGGAATATACTCTACCTGTATGGTCGACAAACCTTACAGAAAAAATGTGGGCATGGTTGTATTTAACCGAGAGAAAAAAGTTATCGTAGGCGAAAGAGTTCAATTTCCTGGAACTTGGCAATTCCCCCAAGGAGGAATTGATGAGAATGAAGATTATATCGATGCCGCCAAAAGAGAGTTATATGAAGAAATTGGAATTAATAATGCAATTTATGTCGCTGAATATCCTGATTGGCTCTATTATGATTTTCCATCTGATTTAGGGCTGAATTCTCATTTACAAAAGTTCCGAGGACAGATGCAGAGATGGATACTTTATTATTGGGATGGGAGGATTGAGGATTGTGACTTAGAGCACCATGAAAAAGAGTTTAATTCAATCCGCTACATGGATATTGACGAAACCTTAGCTTCCATCATTGAATTCAAAAGAAATGTGTATGAAAAGTTTGTTCCTCTTTTTAAACAAAAGATGGAAAATTACATTGCCGAGAATTGAAAAATCTATAGGGTTCTATTAGGAGACCAACCATTGGGAAAATCTGAAGAAAAAAGAGCACGAATTGTAGTACGAGGAACAGTCCAAGGAGTCGGCTTTCGCTATTATATTCTGCAAAAAGCGCAAGAAATGCGACTGAAAGGTTATACACAAAATTTGCCTAATGGCGAAGTCGAGGCTGTAGTGGAAGGAGATAAGTTATTTATAGAAGATTTATACCGCGCTATGCAAAGAGGTCCAACTAAAGCCAAAGTTACTGACCACGTAATCGATTGGTCTGATGCGAAGAATCAATTTCGAACTTTTTTAATCAAAAAATAAACATGAAAAAAAGAAGACTTGGAAAATCAGGAATCGTTGTCTCTGAAATTTGTATGGGGACTATGACGTTTGGATCTTCGTGTAATGAAGATGAGGCGTTTCGAATATTAGATAGAGCCTATGACGCTGGTATTGATTTCTATGACACTGCCGAAATTTATCCAGTTCCTCCGCAAAAATCTTGGGTTCATCGTACGGAAGAGATTTTTGGGAAATGGTTAAAAACAAAACCGAGAGATGGTATTATTATAGCAACGAAGGTAGCAGGCCCGGGCCATGGTTGGTTTAGTCCTCCTCTGCGGGAAGGAAAAACAAGTTTAGATAAATACCAAATCCGCAAAGCAATTGAAGGCTCCTTACAAAGATTAGGTGCAGAAACCATAGATTTATACCAAACTCACTGGCCAGATCATGATATGCCTTACGAAGAAACTATGGAAGCTTTGACTGAACTGAAAGAAGAAGGAAAGATCCGTTACGCAGGTTGTTCCAACGAAACTTCTTTCGGACTTATGAAAAGTCTTTGGATATCAGACAAATACAACCTTACAAGATATGAAACGATTCAAAATAATTTTTCCATTCTAAATCGAAGATTTGAAGATGAATTAGCTCAAGTTTGTCGCAAAGAGCAAGTATCTTTGCTTCCTTACTCTCCTCTAGCTGGTGGTGTGTTGACTGGAAAATACAATGGATCAGTTAAACCTGAAGGCGCACGTTTTGTCCGCTATATGGCAGAAGGAGACAGACAAAAACGAATGTCCAACCGTTTCTTAAATGAAAACACTTTGGCATCTACGGAAGAACTTATGAAAATTGCGGAACGATTTGGAATGAGTGTGACGACCATGTCTGTTGCTTGGAGCAAACAACATGATTTTGTCGCTTCTACAATTATTGGTGCAAACACTGTCGCTCAATTGGAAGAATCTCTCAAAGCAACCGATCTTGTGTTGAGTGAAGAAATTCTTGGTGAGATTAACCAAGTAACCAAAAAAATTCAATATCCAATGGGTTAAATAGAAATGAATTCCAATTCTGAAGTGACAAACGGAGATTCTTTGCCATCCAAAAAATCACGAATTGAACTAGTTTCTTCGTTTCTTTTTCGAAAATTTTTAATCCTTTTCGTACTATTTGCACTATTTCCAGAATGCAGTAGTTTTAGCCCAAGAAACGCCCAGAGCTCCCTCATTATCCTACATATGACAATTGTGAAAGATGAAATGTTAGTCGATGAACTAACGGATCCACGATTCCAAAAAGTTACACTCAGAACAGGCGAATCCTTAATACAGTTCAGTGAAAATTCGGAACACTACTATTACTTCCAAAATTTAAAAGAAGGACAGTATGAGATTTTTGATGCAATCCACCTGCTGAACCGAGGTGCATCTGACTTTTCGTATGGCTCTACCAAACAGCCAAATAAAATTGATATTGATTTTGATCGGAAAGAAATTGAATCCTCTCGAGTCAATTTGGAACCTGGCTCTGTTGTATTTATGGGTAGTATTGCTGTGACAGTGAACTTTAAATTCAAAAATGAGCCAGAAATTTTGGTTCGTTACTCTAAAACAAATGAAGAAGAAATTGCGGCAATGGATCATCTCTACAAAAACTACCCGAGAAGTGGATGGGGACAGAAAGCAAAAAATCGACTTAAACTATTGACCAGTTTTGGCAGATAAGAATCCCCAAAAAAAGTATTTAAATATTTTTCAAAATCAGAAACTAAATAACGGAACCAAATCTATGTTCACTTTAATCCTTCCCACATACAATGAAAAAGAAAATCTAAAAGTTTACTTACCTAAATTGGAGTCATCCTTTCAAAACAATAAAATTAAATATGAAATCATTGTAGTGGATGACGATTCTCCAGATGAAACCTGGAAGTGGGTGAAGGAATATTCGGAAAAAAATCCAAATGTTCGAGTGATTCGAAGGATAAAGGATAGAGGTTTGTCAAGTGCTGTAATTACTGGCATGGCATCCGCAAAGGGCGATGTGTTAGGTGTTATGGATGCTGATATGCAACATGATGAGTCCATTGTTCCTAAAATGATAGATCAACTTTCTAAGTATGATTTGGTAGTTGGTTCTCGAAAGACAGAAGGCGGATCCTACGGTGAAATGAATTTCATTCGTCGGGTTATCAGTCATGGTGCAACACTACTTGCAAAAATTCTGCTACCGATTAATACGACAGATCCTATGAGCGGATTTTTTATTCTAAAAAAAGAAGTCTTTGAAAATTCAAAAGAAAAATTGAATCCTCTTGGCTTTAAGATTCTATTAGAATTTTTAGCCAAAAATCCTGGGATCAAAGTCGGAGAAGTGGGTTATTCTTTTCGCAAACGTGAGTTTGGTGAAACAAAACTCTCAGGAACAGTGATGCAGCAATACATATTGGCATTACTAGATCTTAGGTTCGGTTCTTATTTTTCCGTCCAGTTTATTAAGTATGGAATAATAGGATTCTTAGGAGTTTTTGTAAATCTGTTTGGCCAATGGATCTATAATGAATTTTCAGGAAATTTCATTTCGCATAATATGGATTCCAAACTGATCCTTCCATCTTCGGCAGTAGCATTTGGTTTTGAAATTAGTGTGATCTCCAACTACATTCTGAATAACACATGGACTTTTTCTGATCAAAGAAAACGCGGATTCTTTCCATTTTTGTTCGGACTCATTAAATTCAATTTTGTAAGTTTGGTAGGTTTTTTAATCCAGTATTCTTGTTGGTTCTTTTTATTCCAAATGTTTACAAACTTTTTTCCTAACTTTATACCTAATCTTGTTCCGTATCTTGCAAACCTAGTTGGAATTGTAATCGCGACAGTTTCTAACTACCATTTGAATAGATCTTTCACTTGGGGGAAATGATGTCGAAGCGACTGAGCCTTTCCATAAAGATTTACGCGGGACTCGTATTTGTATTTATTCTGGTTTTAAAGCACTCAGCTGCTGGACTTTTGGAAGATAGTGTTTACAAATACTTCCAAACCATGGACTTTATCGAGTCTGGATATAATGGATTTTATATATTCAATCATGATTATGATTTAGATCCAAAAAATGAGTATGGTATCTTCCAACCGCCTTTTGCGCACCTCATACATGGGAAAGTATTTATGACCTTTCCATGGTTTTGGGTACTGCTAAATGCACCGATCGTACAATTTTTAGGTTTTTTTGGAATCTATTTAATTCCATTCGCATCAGGTATTCTATCCGTATATGTTCTATATGATTTGCTACGAAAGATTATCAATGATGATAAATTAATTGAAAAGACGATTTATTTTTACCTCTTTTCGACATCACTCATTGTATACTCGTTTTCTTATTATGAGGGGACTATCTGTAACTTGGCTTTATTTGCTTTTTTGAATGTTCAGTTCAAGAGTAATGATTCAAGTTCCATTGGGAAGAAGGTTTATTATTTTTTCGCCTCCTTATTTTTATTGAGCATCCTTGTTATTCTTCGGACAGAAGTTTTTTTTCTCGCGATACTCATGGGAATTTCGATTTCCTTTATAAATATTTCTACTTTCCAAAAGAACTTTCTCAATTTGTTCCTTTTAGGACTTATTCCATCGCTCCTATTTTTATTCACAAATGAACTTATCTGGTCACAACCGCAAGGCTTACGATTTTTGGTTACTCATACCTTCACTCTATCAGATCGGTTGATTCGAATTTTTGAATATCTTGTTTTTTCAAAACATTCTCTCTTATTATATATACCGACTTTTTTTCTTACCTTCTTCCTCTTTAAACATATTAAAGAGCTCTACTCTAAACCTTTTTTTCGATTCTATTTAACTTCCCTCATATTCATTATTATTATCCCATTGGTTTCCCCACAACAACAGGGGAATGATATAATTCCCAGGTTTTACTTTCCGATCATTCCCTTTTTAGCAGTTACGATTCTTTATACGTTTCAGTATAAGTTCCCATCGCGGGAAAAATTGCTCACTCGACTATTGTTCCTGCAATCGAGTATTTTACTAATAATTACAATCATCGTGTTCCTATTTATGAACTATCGAATGGATCGGCTTTATAAAAAGTTAACTCCTTATATCAAAGAATACAATATGGTTTCTACAGTAATATATGGTATGTTGATTCAAAATGCTGAAAAGAAAAATGTCTATGTTACGACTGAGGAAGCGTCTGCAAAAAAGATGACGACTCTTTTGAAAGAAAAATCAATTTCTGATTACTATCTGGTCCTATGGACTTTGGATGAGTACCGATTTGATAAGTCCTATTTAGAATCAGAATGGAAGTTTGTCGAAAAAATAGAAGATATAAAAGTATATCAAAAGAAGTAGATTTTAGGCGGTCTTTTACAGAACC
>JALOTI010000174.1 GCA_025457985.1 Leptospira sp. | reverse complement strand
AACCGATCCACAACCAAAATGTACCAATTCAAAATTGAAGTAGGGGGATCCTGTTTGTTGGTTGAGTGAGGTTATGTAGGGATCTGTTAAAACCAAATCTTTCAACCTAACTCCATTTAGCTGAACATAAGCTCTTTTATTTTTTGGATCCAATGAAAATCCGAGGTTATTCCACTCATTGAGTTTGATATTTGTTTCGGTTAAGTAGTAAACATCTCCCCAATTTTTGTTTCCATTCCAAACTTGTAAACTGATGAATAACTTTCCTCTATAGGTTCCGAATGAAATTTGTCTGTCTAGAGTGCTAAAAATAGCATCCATACAGGCAGTTTTCCCTTCCGAATTCAGATTGAAGTCCATAAAAATTGTGACACCCGATCTGATTCCAGCAGGGTTTGTCCACTGCGAACTAAAAGATGCATTCGAATTGGATTTGTATTTTCCAGTTCCAAATATGGCATCATCTAACAGCCGAAAATCTGTCCCTCGTATTTGAAAGGATTTCCCATTCGGCGTACCTGAATCTTTAAGTCCATTTTTAAAATTGAAAAAGCCAATTGCGCCTTTGGTCAAATCCAAAGTCGTATCAAATAGATAAGGTTCAGCTCTGTCTACGGGGCTTGCATTTAGACTCGCATTGAGCTTGTGTTTTTCAATCATTTGAGAAAGCCAAACTCGCTTTTGGTTATTCCCAACAAGGGCAGGTTCATAGTAACCTTCCTTTTTTTCGATATAACTGTCGCTAGACTCGAGAACTTTCCCATCTTTTAAGAGAACCATAGTTCCTAATCCATAGTTATAAAATCCTCCAAAGATTTTGTATGCATCTTTGTTTGTATCTACTATGGAAATATCCATTCCTCTCAGATCTGAAAACGCCTCACGGAAGCTATCTGCAGCAGATCGTCCTAAATCACAATTGAGTGAGGTGTAAGCGAGAACTGGCTTTTTTGAAGTCAGCTCTGGCATATTTTGGATGGTTAAGGTCACTTCCGCAGCAGAGATTGGAAGGGAAAGGAGTATGAGGAGACTCGTTGTAAATAGGAGTATTTTACTTTTCCGTAAAAATGGTTTCATTTTTGATTTTTCCCCCTGGGCAAAGAACCCTTGTCTCTATATGTGACATAAGATCGATTATGGGAAGTATTGTGCTGCGACTTTGCGGCATCAGGTAAAGCCATGGACTTAGGACTTTTTTCCCGATTCTTGAACTCGTTTTTGAATTACTTCATTGAGTACTTCAACAAGTTCTTGGAATTCATCACCCTTTCGGATGCGAATCTTTTCTATCGGCTCTCCATTTGCCATTCTTGTGAGAGACCGCTTGATGCTAAAGACAGGACCTGCCATCTTGTGCGATTTGAAGATAGAAAATACTGTAATCAAAGCCAGGTATAAAATCGAAAGAGTGATCACAGCATCTCTTTGGATGGTATACATATTCAGTTTATGATCATAGTCTGGTAGATAGATATCCCTTGGGACATACTTTGTTTTTTCCTCTCCCGGAGTGGCATCCTCATTTTCAACTTTCCAGAAGACGGTCTGAGCATCCTGTCTCAATCGGAATACGGCTCCACCATCGTATTTAGATTGGTTTAACCAATAGAGAAAGCCGAGAGTTACTAAAACGCCAGATATAAAAAGCAGTGAATAGTGAGCGAGGAATTTGAACTGAAATTCTTTATCGATAATATAACGAAAGCGAAAGTTCTTTTTATGTGGGTTGGACGACATGAGTAAATAGAGAGCTCCCTTCAACTTTGAAGAGTACAGATTTCAAAGAAATGTCAAAAAACTTCTTTGGTTTTAGCGTATTTTTTCTGTTTCTAAGATTTTGCTTATTGGTATTTCCATTAAGCCTGTAGAATGCATAAATTGGAGGTGTGTTTCCGTTTGCCCAAGTATAACTCCCCTGTATTCTGTCCCATCTTCCAAACGGACCAGCTCCAACCTTGCGTATTCGGAATACAAATCAGCTTCTTTTGCTAAAGAGATTTGAGTTTGGAAGGCTTTCAGTTCCCGATTTTCTTTTTTGCTCAGTGGAACAATTTGTGCGGGCTTCTCTGCATCCGAAGAAAAGGAAATCTCTTCATTTGCTTGCAAAACTGTCTCGGAAACGGAAACACTTCCTTCCCGAACAGCAACTACTACCTCTCCATTCACAAAGCGAACGCTAAAGTTTGTTCCACGCACCTCAGTTTCCTTATCACCTGAAACAAACGAGAACTCGCTCGATTTGCCAAGTTTATTCACCTGAGCATATACTTTTCCAGATAGGATCTCAAATTTTTGATACTGAGAATCCTTGTTCTTTTCTAGTTTAAGGACTTTCAGTTCCGAAGAATTGGCTAAGCGAACCCATGTTTGGTTTTCAAATTCTAGATCTAAACTTGCATTTTTACCCGTTCGCAAAAGATCTCCCGGTTTTAATGCCATTCCCTTTTCCACTTTCGTTACGACAGATGGATCACTCTCTGAAACTAATAAAACTTCGCCTTTTGTTGCAACAGTCTTTCCGTTTAACGGCTCATTTGGAAGGACTTCCACTATTTCTACCTGCGCTACTTCTTCCCGGTGATCCGTGTTCTGGTTGAAGTAGAAAACAACACCTAACGAGGCTGCAGCAAGGAGTGCGCCACCTATCCATTTGATTTTTGAATTAGAAAAAATAGAAACGACGACATTGGATTGGACAGATGGAGAATACTCGAGGCCAGGACTTTTGCTAAGTATGGCGTCCAAACTCGGGTACTTTGCATCTAGAGAAGCCTTGGATGGCTTTTGCAAAATAGATTCTATCTTATGAATCAACTTGTCATCGGACATCAGTCTGGTACCAAATTTTCCCTTTTAGCAATCGATAGAATCTTTTCGTTGGCTCGGATCACCAAACGTGAAGCAGTTGAAACGGAAACATTTAAGATTTCGGCAATCTGAGCCAGTTGGAATCCTTCCACATTTTTTAATAAAAGAGCCGAACGCTCTTCTTCTGAAAGTTCATTTAAAAACGAATACAATCGATCTTCTAAATCTTGGTATTCCGCATGTGTTTCTAAGTCCGGATTGTGACTATGCAATTCGATTTCTCCAGAGGAAAGTTCCTTGGAAGTGGAAAACTTCTTTGCATAGTTGATAGATAGATTTCGTGCGATGGTGTACAAGACCATGATAGCTCGGTCCAGTGATAGACCTGCGTTTCCGTAGTGCTTGTGGAAACTTAAGAAGCTGTCTTGCATCAAATCCATTGCTGTGTCCGCATTTTGAGTATACTTGTAGAGGAAGTCAAAGATCCTTTTATGAGACTTCTCATAAATTTCACTGAGATTGGTAACTTTTTCCGGCACAAGGATAACTGTGCATGGAAAAACTACCAAAATACAAGTAAAATCCCATCCTCTA
Organism: Leptospira sp.; assembly: GCA_025457985.1. Taxonomy (GTDB): domain Bacteria; phylum Spirochaetota; class Leptospiria; order Leptospirales; family Leptospiraceae; genus Leptospira_A. Next base: position 1,910 of record JALOTI010000174.1, on the reverse strand, counting down.
TCCAGTTAAAACAAATCGGGATTGCGGTTTTCTCACAAAAAAATTATTTTTCTTTCGCCAAAGCCGAATTTGCGGCGTTTTTGTATGCTCCAATCATAGTTGGATAGTTAAAAATATGTTCGGTAAAGTATTCAATGGGTGCTTTTAGATTTACCACACACTGTCCTAAGGCAATCAACTCCGTCGCTTTATCGGAAATGATATGAACGCCGAGTACCCTTCGAGTTGGTTTTTCATAAAGAATTTTTAAAAGCCCTACCTGGTCCCCGCTGATCTGAGCCCTAGTAATCGTATCAAATCGAGTAACTCCCACTCCATAATCAACATTTCTTTCTTTTAGAGCCTCTTCCGTCGGGCCGATGGTTGCAATTTCAGGTAGTGTATAGATTCCAATCGGGAATTCTTCCGAGTTGAGTGGATGGGGATTGCCACCAAACATATGTTTTGCTACAAAACTTCCTTGAAACATGGAAACGGAAGCTAAACTGGGAAACCCGATCACATCCCCACAAGCGTAAATATTTGGTACATTGGTTTGGTAGTTTTGATTGACTGGAATTTGTTTTCGATCGTTTGGAGTAATGCCTACTAAATCTAATCCAATATTGTCTACATTACCAAATCTTCCTCGAGAAATCAATACTTGATTGACCTGGATCAACTCACCTTTGTTTGTTGTAAGTTCAAAACCAAGTTCGTCTGAAATCTTTTTGTAATTCGTTATAGAAGAACTTGTGTGAATTTTGATGCCAGCCATTTGCATATAACGAGTCATTTCACTTGAGACTTCGTGGTCTAAAAAGCCAAGAATCCGATCCTGTGAATCTAAAAGGTGAACCTGGATGCCAATATGCGAAAAGATTGTAGCATATTCCGATCCAATGATCCCAGCACCGACAACTGCAATCGAACTAGGAAGGTTTTTCATGGAAAAAAGTCCATCACTATCGTAAACCAATCCATCCTCGAACGGTATATTTTCGTTAGGTGGTCGTCTTGGACTACTTCCTGTTGCGATACAAATGAATTCTGTTTCATAGATTTTTTTGCGACCGGAAACATCGGTCAGTTCGACATGATGTGGATCAATGATCTTTCCCCAACCTGTAAGTGTGGTCACTCTGTTTTCCGTCATTTGTTCTCTTGTGACATCTTCTTCCTTTTCGATGACAGTTGAGGCGCGGAACATCAATTCTTGAAGGGTAAGCTGGGTTGCCTTGGGTGTTTGCATCCCATGCAAATTTGAAAGATTTAGATTTCTATAGAATCTACTGGTCTCTTGAAGGGATTTGGATGGGATTGTACCCCAGTGGACACAGCCTCCACCTAAAAAAGGATCCTTTTCAATGATGGCGGCTTTTTTACCCATTTTACTGGCTTGGATAGCACATTTTTGGGCGGCAGGGCCGCCACCGATAGCGATTACATCAAATCGATTGATAGACATGAATGGAAAGAGGATGATTTAGGAGGAGATTTAGGCAAGCAAATTTCAATCTCTCACCTAACAGGTGCCTAGATTCATGAAAAAAGTCCTTGCAAGTGTCCAATCTTATTCCGTACTATGCACATCCCTATGAAGGTTTTATCGACACCACTGCAAGTTTTATCAGATATCTGGAAAATACTATCAGGAGGGATCCGAGCAAAACTCGCCTGGTTCACAGGAACCTTGATTGCACTTACAATCTTTTTATTGTCGATACTAACTGTAAAACAACAGACAGAGATACTTACCGAAAGTTACGAAAAACAAGCCGCAGTATCAAAAAACTTTATCGCGAGTTTGGTGACGGAAATCGAAACTATATCTCAAAATATGATTCGTGTAGAGGAGTTTAAATCACGAATCGAAAGGCAAAAAGAAGAATTAAAAAAATACAAAACAACGAAGGTTGTATCGCAAGAAA
>JALOTI010000173.1 GCA_025457985.1 Leptospira sp. | reverse complement strand
CAAAATTGAGAAATCGATTTAAGGAAATGGGTGTTCAAAAGATCCCGTATGCGGGTGGCTTTTATTATGATTTTTTACCCAAGGCAAAATCTTTAGAGGTTTTTGAATTGTGACGAATGAAGATCTTGCTTTGTCCTACCTCCACAAGTCGATCGTCAGAAGGAAGGCTCTCCAAATCTATATGGATGGTGAGTCCTATTCAGATGTGGTTCGAGAGAGCCAAGAACTAGTCGAACTCTGCTTGAAAGGAGTTCTTCGTAGACTCGGGATTGATCCTCCTAAGTTGCATGATGTGGGAAATCTAATTTTAGATAGAGGCGAACTTCTGAGTTCTTTTGGCAATTTCGATTTAGATTTTATTGCCAAGGAATCAAAATGGTTGAGAAAGGAAAGGGAACTTGCGATGTATGGAGATCTGGACTTTATTCCATCATCCGAATATTCTAAAAAAGATGCAGAGAGAGCTCTAGCCGCCGCCGAGTCGGCACTTCTGATGGCAAAATCAGTCATCAAAACAGGGGAATGAACCTAGGTCTCACCAAAGTCTCCTATTCTCGGGTTGTCAAATCAGCAGACTAGAGGCTAAATCTTGTTCAAAAAATGAACAAAAAATCTTGACAGTGTTCACGGACTGAACAGATTTTCGAAAGAGCCCTGGGACTCAAGGGGCGAAGCTACGTAAAGACCAGCAGAATCCCACAAAACCGCTTTATTCTGCTTACTAGACATAATCCAAACCCTCCCTCCAAACCCAAATGTCTGAATCCACTGCCTACAACGACCACCATTTAAAACTCCTCCAGCTATTGGAAGAGAACCCAAGTCTATCCCAGAGGGATGCGTCGGATATTTTGGGACTTAGTCTTGGAAAGGTGAACTATATTTTGAAGGCATTTTTGGATAAAGGTCTTATCAAAATAAACAATTTTAAAAATAACAAAAATAAATTAGCGTACACATATTTACTTACTCCCACAGGAATCGAAGAGAAGGCAAAACTCACTCTTCATTTTTACGAGGTAAAGAAACGTGAGTATGAGGCTCTAAAAGCCGAAGTAGAAAAGTTAGGCGCTCTTGCGGAAGAGATTGGATAAAAGATGGATAAAAAAGCAAAGATTTATGTAGCGGGGCACAAGGGTCTCGTTGGCTCAGCTCTTGTAAAAGTTCTAAATAACGCTGGATACCATAATGTGATTGGACGGTCGCATGCAGAAATGGATTTGCAAAACCAATCGCAAGTCCTTCAGTTTTTTGAAACAGAGAAGCCAGAATATGTGTTTCTAGCAGCTGCAAAAGTTGGTGGAATTCATGCCAATAACACGTATCCTGCAGAATTTATCTTTTCAAATCTACAAATCCAAAACAATATTATAGACGCATCACATAAGTTTGGTGTTAAAAAACTCTGTTTTTTAGGATCGTCTTGTATTTATCCAAAATTTGCAAAACAACCAATGGACGAGGGACAATTATTGGATGGAAAGTTGGAACCGACAAACGAACCGTATGCGGTGGCAAAAATTGCAGGTATTGTTCTCTGCCAGTCATATAACAGACAGTATGGAACAAATTTTATATCCGTGATGCCAACCAATCTATATGGTCCAGGCGATAACTACCATCCAGAAAACTCTCACGTATTGCCTGCGCTTATTCGTCGCTTTCATGAAGCCAAAGTCCAAAATTTGCCTGAGGTAGTCATTTGGGGGACGGGTAAACCGCTTCGCGAATTTTTATACTCCGAAGATATGGCAAGAGCCTGCGTATTTTTAATGGAAAGTTATGATGTGAAAGGGGATCCTCGAGGCGGTGAACACGTAAACGTGGGTTCTGGAATTGAGGTAAGCATCAAAGAACTTGCTGAAACCGTTAAGGAAGTTGTGGGTTTTGAAGGAAAATTGGTTTTTGACCTAACAAAGCCAGATGGAACACCTCGCAAACTTTTAGATGTATCCAAACTTCATAGAATGGGTTGGAAACACCAGGTGGAGTTGAAAGAGGGAGTGACCCTTGCATACGAGGATTTTTTAAAGAAGTGAGTGCTTATTATAAGCGTGAGATTTAATTCGCTCAAACTTTTACACTTAAAATGCCAAAAAAAGTCTTTGTATCAACCTTCCCCTTTTGTCGCACGAGTCCGAAGGCTTTTGAAATATTGACGTCAAACGGATATGAGGTGAGCATCAATCCATTAGGCAGAAAGATGAAGCCTATGGAAGTAAAGGATGCAGCCAAAGATTTCGATGCATTGATTGCTGGGACAGAAGATCTCACTCCCCTTGTCGAAAGTACAAAAAATGTAAAACTCATCTCTCGCGTTGGGGTGGGTCTTGATAGTGTTCCCTTAGAAGTTTGTAAGACAAAAGGAATCGCAGTTGCGTATACGCCAGATGCAGTCTCCCCAGCAGTCTCAGAGCTTGCAGTAAGTCTTATCATAGACGCAATGCGTAAGGTTACTTATGCAGACCGAGAAATACGTGGCGGAGCATGGACTAGGCCCTACGGCGAGAGAATTGGTGGGGCAACAATTGGGATTTTAGGATTTGGTAGAATCGGAAAACGTGTTGCATCACATCTATTGGGATATTTGCCGAGAGAAATTCTCATTTGTGATCTGTTAGACCAAAAAGAATCGATCCAACATATCAGTGAACTCGCATCAAACATATATAAGGTGAACCAAATACTTGGCAAAAATTGGAATCCAACATCCATTCGACAAGTTGAATTCGATACTTTGGTCCGCGAATCAGACGCCCTTACCATCCATGTGCCTTTTACAAAAGAAACAAACAATCTTTTCAACTGGCAAACTTTATCTCAAATGAAACCAAATGCTGTCTTGGTCAATACGGCAAGAGGTGGTATTGTAAATGAACGAGATTTATATACGGTTCTAAAAGAAAATAAAATTTCTGCTGCAGCCATAGACGTATTTGAAGAGGAACCATATAGGGGTCCGTTATGTGAACTGGAAAATCTGATTCTAACACAACATATGGGCTCATGTTCCAACGATTGTAGGGAAGATATGGAAAGAGAAGCGGCTGAGAATGTTGTTGGGTTTTTTGAAGATGGGAAGTGGGAGAGGGTGGTTTAGGGGATGGTGGAGAGTAACAAGCCGTTGAAACAATCAAGTTTTGGTAATTTAATACTGCTTTTTTCGCTCCTGTCTAGAAGGAGAAAGGTGCAGCTGGGTTTACTTTTACTCCTTGTATTTTTTGCGTCTTTCGCTGAAGTATTCAGCGTAGGAGCGGCGATGCCATTTATCGTTGCGCTTGCTTCACCAGAAAAACTATATGAGTTCGAGTTTTTAAAACCAATCTTAAATTGGGCAAAAAATTTCGAAATACTCACTTTTCGTCAATTGTTCACTCTGCTTTTTCTTTCTGGAATTCTACTTTCGAGTGGACTTCGATTGTTGTTATTATATTTGAATAGTCGTCTGTCATTCGCAATTGGTGCCGATTTAAGTATAGCGATGTATTCTAATACATTATATCAGCCATATTCAAAACATTTGGAACGAAATAGTGCAGAAGTAATTAGTGGTATCACGGCAAAATCAAAAGCAGTGATTTAGATACACCTCCAGCATTCACTCCTTTTCAAATCGGACACCTACATCTCAGCAATCGGATAGTGATGAGCTCGATGGGACAATATTTCTCAGAAAACGGAATGCCTTCTGATTGGGAATATGTACATTATACGAGCCGTGCTGTTGGGGGTATTGGGTTGATTATCACAGGTATGACAGCCATTTCTCCTACAGGAAGGATAACGCCAAAATGTACTGGATTATGGAATGACGAACAAATGACGGCTTGGAGCAAAATAGTTGATTTTATACATCAATATACCAAAACTAAAATAGGCATACAATTGGGGCATTCTGGTAGGAAAGGTGCTGTTACAGCAGGTAATCTTGCAAAACCCTTGGTTCAAGACGGCTGGGCATTGATATCGGCTTCGGCTATCTCTTACAAAGACGATTTTGCAATTCCCAAAGAAATAGATGAACATGATATGGAAATGGTAAAAAATCAATTTGTCGCTTCGGCTATACGTGCCGAAAAAGCTGGTTTTGATGTCATAGAATTACAATTGCACAACGGTTTTTTGTTAGCATCATTTTTATCTCCATTGACCAATCATCGTAAAGACGCTTATGGTGGAAGTATTGAAAATAGAGCAAAATATCCCTTAGAGGTTGTCAAAGCAGTAAAAGCAGCTACCAAAATACCCATCGTAGTGAAATTATCCGTAGAAGATTGGTTACCCAATGGCATCTCCAAATCAGATGTAATTTATATTTGCGAAAACCTCAAAAATATGGGAGTATCTATGCTCGACATTGTAACAGGCAATACTGCAGTAGGGCAAAAGCCAGCAACAGGACGTATGTGGCAAACACCTTTTTCGGAGTGGATTCGCAATACTGTAAATATCCCGACGATTACATCGGGCAGTATCGAAACGATAGACCAAATCAATACTATTTTGCTCAATCATAGAGCCGATTTGGTGGCTTTGGGTCGCCCGCTATTAGCCAATCCGTATTTTGTTCTACACGCTAAGGCTTATGAACAATTCCAAGCACAAAATTTGGCTTCGTCTGATTTTCCTGCTTCATACATGGTGGGTATCCAAGCTGAATACTCCAAAGCCAAAAAAGATAGAAGTGAGTATGAAAATATGAAAAAAGCACTAAAGCCTATTTCACACGAAAAAAAATAATTCATTTTTCATATAGATAACCTATTTACAAACGATATATTTAATCAATAACATGGTGTTTTTAAAAGAAGAAAAAGTAAAATTTGCACATTGTGATCCTGCTGGGATAGTTTTTTATCCAAGATATATGGAAATGCTCAATGAATTGGTAGAAGATTGGTTCGAGGAAGCATTAGGTTTACCTTTCAAAGACATGCACAAAGGAGAAGGAATGCCTACAATAGATCTAAAAGTACAATTCAAATCTCCTAGTAGGTTAGGTGATTTATTGCTCAAATCGCTTTGGGTAAAAAACATTGGAAAGTCTTCAGTTACCTATGGCTTTGATTTTAAAAACAACGAAAAAATAGCCGTAATTGGGGAGGCTACATTGGTATATGTGGATAATGATGGAGATGGAAAAATTTTTTCCAAGCCATGGTCAGATACATTACGAGCAAAATTAGAAAAATACGTTAATCACTGATGTCTCTGAGTGTATAGTAATTTTTAGAGCATACTCTTTAAAGAATGGTTTCAAAACCATTTTGTTACTTATTAATAATTACCTTTGCAGTATTTTGAAATGAAATATCGTA
>JALOTI010000172.1 GCA_025457985.1 Leptospira sp. | reverse complement strand
GGAGAATCGATCGATTTAAAACAGTTATTTTATCAAAAATCGGAACGTATGTTAGATGTTTATGTTCGAACTTTTTCAGAATTAGCAAAACAGTACAAGGTTCCCATTCTCGGTGGTTCCATAATTTTACCGAATCCAAAAATAATTCGAGGAAACATTGTATTGGATCCGAATGGTCCACTTTATAATGTTTCCATACCTTTTTCGGCAGACGGAAAGGTGATGGATCCAATGTTGAAAAAAACATCTCTTTCGGATTTAGAGAAAGAAATTTTAGAGCCTGGCGATTCCAATCAAGACCGTGTATGGGTAGTCCCAGGTTGGAAGGTGGCGATATTTATAGGACAAGAAGTATTCGTTGAAAATTTGTATGACCGATTGAAAGGACGTCCTTTGGATGGAATTGTATCTCCCTCGATCGTATACGAAGGTATGGTGTTTGGTGATAAAAATCTAAATGATCCTAACATTTGGCAGACTGAGGGTATCCCAAAGTACATTAAGACCACAAGAGCTCAAGATTTAGTACAAGTATTCTCTAATGGAAATTTCTTTGAAAAACAATATGATGGAAAAACATTCAATTTAAGAGATTTCATTCATTTCGATCGAATCACCTCGACGGAATCTCCCGTTATCTTGAATCTCTACTTTTAATTTTTATACCATTCTAATTTTTTTTTGCTCTAGAAAAGCTATAAGGAAATTAAATTCCGTTTGACACATCTTTGATCGGAACAAATAGTTTCAGAGTTATGACAGAGAAGTCTTTGGTAAAAAATGAATTCCATGTTAAGTGTCCTTTGTATGCAAAAGGACTATCCGTTTGCCCAAGTTCCAAAGACCGCTTGTTAGACCAAGACATGGACAAATTATTGTCTCATTGCGTCAAAGAAAGTTTTCTCGTCTGTGAAAGTTACACTTCTAGAAAGCAGAAAGAGCAAGCCGCTTAAACCAGCTTAAAAAGCTACTTCCTACGAAACAAAAGTTCAGTTGTCACTGAGTTTTTTCACTTTCTTGTAAAACTCGTACATATCCCAGTCATCCTGAGAAAAGGTCAAATCATCTAACACCAGTTCACCTTTTTTGTTTTCATAGATGATCCGGTCACCAGAAACTCCCCACAACCTTTCGATGAAAAATGGCAGGTGTTCTTTTTTTCCGAGAACTTTCCACTTCATAGGTTGGTTTGGATCATTTTGGTTTAATGTGATGAATTCATCCTTACCTGAGAGCCGCCAAGAGAAGGCTTCCCGGGTTACGATTGGAATTCCTTTTGAAATGCTAGGAACTCTGCCAGATTGGTAGTTTACTTCCTTAAGGTAGAGATCGCCAATTTTCCCACCAACCACGTATCCGGAACTGCCGTTATGTGGATAGAATCGGGGGAGAACGATATCCTTAGAAACTAAAGATACTTTTTTTTGTTCAATGTTTAAGAAAAATAGATTATAGGATCCACCAACTCCCGACCAAACTAAAAATTCGTTTCCTATCGGCGAAATGTGGTAATGAGTTTTTAATTTTGGAAAAGAAGTAGGAAATAATTCCCCGGAAATAAATTTTTCAGGTTTGTTTTGTTTCCCGATTCTTTCTAAGAATAAGTCATCTTCAAAAAAATAGAGCAGAGCATCTCCTTGGTTCGTGATTCCCATACCAGTTTTACACGGAATATGAACCAAGGACTCATGTTCTAAATTAGAATCCGAAGCAGAATATCCAAAAACGGCACAACCACCATATTGTCGCAAAGGGTATTGAATTGCCACATATTCCCCATTCGCTGAGGACACTAAACTATCGGGTCGTAATTTAAGTTCTCTTTGGAAGGATTTATCATTTATTAAATCGCGATAAAATAGAGTTTTGTTTTCTGTCCAAATAACTTTTGTTCTATCATCTGATGGCACCAAAAGCCTAGGTTGGTTAGGTCTATTTTTTGATAAAACTTCAGCAGTTGGTTTGTTGCTACTCAGTCGATCTTGTAAAAGAACAAGTGCCTTTTCATATTTTTCTTTCGAAATTAAGTCTTCTATTTCAATTACGAGCGAATCATGTTTGGATTGGCAAAATAGAATAAAACCGATCGGGACTATAATAAAAACTTTTTTAAAAATGGTTAAAATCACTCGGCCACCAAATCAGAATCAAAATCTGAATCTAAAGATTCGATTTCTTTTGAAAATAAATCCAAGGCTGTTTTTCCTACTCGTTTCGTATCATAATATGCGAATGTTCCCGTAAAAACTGCGCCTGCAAGTGGTATCCAGCGAGAAAATTGTTTTCTAAGGATCGATCTGGAAATAATTAGCCCCAATCGTTCAAGAATAGTTTGGAAAGTTCTAACAGTTGTTGGTCGAATTAATATTTTCAAAGAGGTTTCTTCGATCATTTTTCGAAATACTTGTGCGCCTCCATGTTTAAACATACAATACAGTAAAAGCTCTCGAGTTACTTGGACTTCTTTGCCATAAAGAGCCGCGATATCTTTTACAAGTTGGCCTTGGATGCGGTAAATGAATAGGAGTTCGGGAAGGATGCTTAGAATCCCAAGTGGACCTGGTGGAAGGGAACAAGTGGCACTCACTAGCCCGGTTTTAAAAGAAGCATTTTGAATCAACTGGTCCACTACTTCTGCTGGTGGCTGGACAGTCGGAGCATATGGGCTTCTATATTCTTCTAGTCCCGAAAATAGATCAATAAGACCCTCAAGAAAGCTTCCCGATTGCGATTTTAAGCCAGAATGGGTCATTGTTTCACCAGAATTTAGTGTAGATTTTGGTTTATCTATTTTGGGCATTCTATAACCTTTCCTTAGACATGATAGATAGATTGAAAAAAATTCAAGAAAAATACCTTCGCATCGAAGATGAGCTAGGATCAGCTACCTCATCCGACGTACTTAAAAATCTATCCAAAGAAAGATCTCGACTAACGCCCGTTTATAATAAAGCAATTGAGTTTTTAAAAATCACAAAAGATTGCGAAGATGCAAAACTAATGTTAGCAAGTGAATCAGATCCCGATATGCACAATATGTTAAAATCGGAGATGGAAGAAGGGGAAAAAAGATTAGAAGAGTTATCCAAAGAATTGGAGATTATGTTGCTTCCTCCTGATCCTAATTCAGGAAAAAGTATCATTGTTGAAATTCGTGCCGGAACAGGCGGAGAAGAGTCAGGTCTTTTTTGCGCCGATCTATTCCGAATGTATAGTAAGTTTGCTGATAAAAAAGGTTTAAAAGTTGAAGTTATGGACATGAGTCCAACAGGAATCGGTGGATTTAAAGAAATCGTTTTTTCACTGGATGACGATCGGGCTTACGACTTTTTTAAGTTTGAATCAGGAACACATCGAGTGCAAAGAATTCCCGAAACGGAATCGGGTGGACGGATCCATACTTCAGCCGTAACAGTAGCAGTTTTACCAGAAGCAGAAGAGAAGGAAATTGAGATAAAGGACAGCGATCTTCGAATCGATGTATATCGTTCGTCAGGTTCTGGGGGACAGCACGTAAATACGACTGACTCTGCCGTACGGATTACACATATTCCGACGGGCATAGTTTCCGCATCACAAGAAGAACGATCTCAGATCAAAAACCGTGAAAAAGCAATGCGTGTTCTTCGAGCAAAGATAATTGATCAGTTAGCCGACGCCGCGAAACAAAGTGCTGACGCAATTAAAAAAGCACAAGTCGGATCAGGGGATCGATCCGAGCGAATTCGCACGTATAATTTTCCGCAAGGTCGATGTACAGACCATCGAATTGGGTATACAAGTCACAATTTGCCTGCGATCATGGAAGGTGATTTGGATGAACTAGTCGATGCGTTGGTCCAAGAAGATCGGTCTAAGAGATTGGCTGAAGCGAAGGCATAGGATTCTTATTTTTTTTGAATTCGAGAATGAGATAATTGGAGTAAATGAAATGGGTTTGCGCTCTAAAAAACTAATATCGTTATTTTTTGGAATTTTATTCCTAAGTTTGCAGATTAACTGCACGCCCAAAAAAAAAGATCCTTTATCTGATATTCTCACATTGCTCATTTTACAGTCTTTGCTTTCCGATCCTGCTTGCACCTTTGATCCGAATGGTGTAGATCCACTGTATTCAGATCAGTGGCATTTGAATAATACCGGACAGCAAGGTGGAACTGTTTCTGAAGATGCCAGAGTTGTACCAGTTTGGAACTCAGGGATTTCTGGCAGAAATGTGAATGTCAGTGTCGTCGATGATGGATTGGATACGGATCATGAAGATCTTAGTGCAAATGTTTCCCGAAACATCTCAGGTATAAATCTAATTACAGATACAAATTCTCCGAGGCATATGTTCTCCAATTCGGCTCACGGAACAGCTGTTGGGGGAGTAATTGCGGGTCGTGGAAGCAACCAAACAGGTGGAAGGGGAGCTGCTCCGTGCGCAAAACTTGTCGGTATTAATATATTAGAGCAAAATACAATCTCTGGCTCAGATGAGTTTTCTGCAATGACTCATAGATCGGCAGATATTCATATTTCGAATAATAGTTGGGGTGCTCCGGATAATTTTGGTTGGCTTTGGCCTTCGAGTTCCTTGTGGCGAGATGGAATCCAATCAGGTCTTCGCAATGGACGAAATGGTCTGGGAACAATTTACCTATGGGCGGCAGGAAATGGAGGCAATCCATGCGGACCAAGCAATTCTAATTGTTTGGTCGATGATTCCAATTATGATGGGCAAGCAAATTACTATGGAGTTATGGCGATCGGAGGAATTGGCCAAAATGGTAGGAAAGCCGCCTACTCGGAAAATGGTGCCAACCTTTGGGCTGTTGCTCACACACAAGGCGATAATGGAACCAGTTACACCACAGCGATAACTACAACAGATGCTAGTGGGACACGAGGATTTAATTCCGGTTCAACGAGTGGAGAACTGACCAATAATAACTATACCCGACGATTCAATGGTACTTCTTCCGCAACACCTTTGGCTGCTGGTGCTATTGCTCTCCTTTTGGAAAGATATCCAAATTTAAATTGGCGCGATGTTCGGGAGATAGTAGCTAAGTCTGCTCGCAAAAACGATCCTTTGGATTCAGGCTGGGCTGTAAATGGAGCAGGATTCAACACAAACCATAAATATGGTTTTGGCGCTATTGACACTAACGCCCTTTTTACAACCGCAGCAAACCACACGCCGATTACGGTTGCTCAGAAGGTGGTTGCATTCACTACCACTCCGAATGTTGCAATTCCTGACAATAACGGCACCGGCGTTACTTCGAATGTGGTTGTGGGCGCAGGCTCAGGGATTTCCAATCTAGAATATGTTGAATTTGAATTTGG
>JALOTI010000171.1 GCA_025457985.1 Leptospira sp. | reverse complement strand
ATAGTCTTTTAAACTAAAAAATGGAATACGAAACGTTTCAACCAAATCCCGATCTCGATTTATTTGTAAATTGCTATTGGACTTTAGTTGTGCCAGCGTCTGATGCTCCAGTTAAACAGAGAATTATCCCTGATGGATTGGTTGAAATGGCTTTCATACTTGGTGAAGATATTAAACGATATACTTCGGAGGAGGAATATATCATTCAGCCTCGGGCCATGTTTCTTGGTCAAACTATGGAACCTTTTTATATAGAACCAACAATCTGAAGTAGATGAATTGCAAACTAAGATTGTGAATGCATCAAATACAATCCAAAGAATCGAGATTGTTGAAGAATGGATTCGAAAAAAAATGCCAAGTAAAATAGAGATCGATGGTCTTGTGCAATCAACTCTTGATGCAATGATTGAAAGTTTTGGTAGTAAATCGATTCGTACTATTCTTAGCGATAAACCTTCTTTGCGGAGGAGGCTTGAACGCAGATTCATAAGATACATTGGAGTGAGTCCAAAACAAATGGGTAAGGTAATTCGATTTCAAGCGGCACTGAAGTTTATGTTGAACCAAATATGAAGCTTTCTTCTCTCTTTTATAAATAAAAATTTGGTTTTGTCGCTTTTTTACAATTCTTTAAAAAACAAAAAGGTTATGATGGAAGGTATGAAACGAATATTTGTTAGTTTATTCCCAATCCTGTTTGCGATAACTACTCTCAATTGTGGTAGCAAAGAAAAAGAAATAAAAAGTTACGTCAGTATTTTTGAGATTCCTTCGACCGATATCAATCGTTCTGTAAAGTTCTATGAAAATCTATTTGAAATCAAGATAGAACAAATGGAAGTAGATGGTATGAAAATGGGTATTTTTCCAAGTGAGGGACAAGCCAATACTGGAATCATTCTGCAGGCGGACGGATACCAACCTTCGGCAAACGGTGTCACAATTTATTTAAATGCAGGAGAAGACTTACAAAGAATTTTAGATAAGGTTCCGCAAAACGGTGGGAAAATAGTTATACCGAAAACCCCTCATGCAGATCAAAATGGTTTTTTTGCAATTTTTCTAGATTGCGATGGAAATAGACTAGGGTTAAATTCCCCAAAATAGTATAAATCCATTCGCAATTGTAATGCATGTTTCGTTCCATTATAAATGGAAAGACGAGTTAAGGTCCCGAATTAAAGAGGAGCCTGTTACAACATCAGGCTCTGAGCTTTTTATACCCCTTATAAACTCCAAATCCAATCCCTCCTATGAACAATAGAAACGGAGCTATCCATAACAAGTAGTAGGTGAGAGACAAAAATGCATTTAAGATTCCAACAAGTGCGTTTTGGTATGTTGGTATGATGATTTTATCTTTTGCTTTTGGTGTGGAAAAAGTTATATTCACCTTTGCCCATTTGACACGATCTTGGATTTTCCAAATTTCTTGTTCGGCTAAGTCTTTCGCATCCTCACTGGCAGTAATTGAATTGTCGATGGCTTCCCAATTTCGGGACTCTGTGGATACACTCGCACCTGCCAAATTTTTTCTTTTTAAACGTAAGGCTTCTCTTGTATTCTTTCGATTTTGCCAGACTTGATTTTCTGTGTGGTCGATAGTAGAAATATTTTCGGAAGTAAGATTTCCAAGTGAATCAAATGCAAGTAAGGCATCATATAACATAGATGCGTTGACTTTCACTTGGACAGACATACTGGGATCGTCCGCATTATAGGCTGAACTCGATTCTAAATATCCATACTTTTGTATCAATTCAATAAGAGTCTTTCTGGTCTGAATGAGATCATTACATTCATAAAGTAGGATTACCTCATATTCCAAAAGCCGCGCTTGGTTTGTCGGGAGAGGCAAAAAAAGTCCACCTAGTTTGTTTTCGGATTTTTGTTCTTGGATCCAATCTTTGGATGCCGGAGAAGAGGAAGAACCTGAGATGATTTTACCAGACTCGGGGGAAGGTGCGTCCAAACTTTCTGCAGCCGTATAACTATCGTACGCAGCAGTTTTTTTATCCATTGCGGGTTCTTTCTCTTCAGATTTTCCGCAATGGAAAAGAACCAGGGTCAAACTAATAGTAAAAATCATAGAATTGATTTTCAAATTAGAAGTTAGTTGGGTGACTTGGTTTTGTGTTTTGTTTGATTTCAATGTTTACCTTCCATATAATCTTGTAGTTCTTGTTGCAATCCTTCAGGCAAATCAAGACCTCTTGCTCGTATTCTTTCATTATATTTGTTAAATGACATTCTGTGTTGGTTTGTATTGAGGTAACCTTCTAGTGCCTCCGCCGCCCACGGTATAATCTCTTTAACAAAGTCTGGATTTTCTTCTAGTTGATCACAATAGGGAATGAAAAGTGGCCGATTTACGGGCCTACCAATATTTCGATAAAATAGAAGGCAATAGAGAGCTTCATCTCCTAATACTTGATCAGTTCTTAGTTTTTCTTCAACATATTTTAGATTGATAGTATCCAAATATTCGATGTTAAATGATTCGGGCGCAGATCTTTTTTGAACAAATTTTGAAATTTCTTCTTTTACAAAATTGAGATTCGGACAATGATTTGGGCAAGAACTTTCGTCTTTGTGCAAATCGCATTCAATCAGTAAAATACAATCAACATCCGAAGTTGGTTCAACAATACCAAAATTGATCGACCCTAAAAGTTCCAAAGCCACTTCATAGCCTTTTCGAGAAAGTTCTTGTGTGGCAAGACGAAAGGACTGCATTCGTTTGAGTGCATATTTTGTATCGTAGTTGCGGTATTTGTTTTTTAAAACAAGATACCTTTCGATGATATTTTTTGCCATTTGGAATCCTGAACTCGGATTCTAATAAAGTACGAAATTCGAGAGAACTCAACACCTTTTGGTTTCGGAAATAGAGTTTTTCTCCGATAGGAATGGTAGGATGGAAATGCACACTCGGACAGATTGGTCTGGAAACGTATTTGTTACATATCTGCAGAAATCCATTTTGATTTTCTTTCTTCTGGCCGTGCCTGGGATTTTTGCAGGAGAAGAAGACAGGAGAAATCCCCTACAAGACCTTTACTTCACCCCACTTCAAGTGATTTCGCTTGAGGAGATTCAGGCACTCGATTCTGAAAAGCGATTGAAAATTGATGAAGATTCGGGCATTGCTCTTCGGGATGAACCAAAACCCCCCAGCATTGATGGAACCGATGCGCCCGTAGTAGTTCCCGATGGAATTTCTGAAGGAGCCGTTGATGAAACAGGTCCTAAGTCTATAGAGACGAAGATCAAGGAAGCCGAAGGACTTCTAAAACGATACTACAGCCAATTCATTGAAGAGAAACGGATTTGGGAAGATCGAGAAAAAGGCAATATCTACAATTCTCGAACTGAGTCGAATGATATCCGTTTGCTTCTTTGGCAAAAGACACACAAGGAATCGGAAACATATATCGTTAGAGACTCTCCACTTTTATATTTTTTACATATCCGATTAGCAAGACTGTACAAAGAGTCAGAAAAATATGCGGCATCGCTTAGGCATTATTTGGCGGCATTCCGTTACCATCCTTTGGACCTAACAGAAAATGAGTTCCGAACTGGTGTTTGGAAGGCGGAAGATGTTTTGGGTTATGATGCAAAATCAGCAGAAACACACCAAAATATTTATGATCAACTCAAAGAGAAAGAAAAAGAATTCAAAAAGGCAAAAGATGATCTCCATATCTTAGAAAGCGATTGGATTCGATCTGGTAAATCATTAGCATCGATTGGGCAAGTTAAGGAACAACAATTAACTGTTATCCGAACAAAGGAAAACGAATTAAAATCTCTAAAGCAAGAATACGAAACTTCGATCCAAAATCGATACAATACGTACTTGCAGAAGCGTAAAGAGGCCGAATCAAACGATTTGTATGCTTTGGCAAATGTTGTTAAAAAATTAGAAGATGATAACAAAGAAAGACTCAAAATTGTAAATAAGTCAGGTGTTGCAGGGAAAGGTATATATGTTCTTTTTGATTATAAAAGGAATACCGATTTTTTTGCTTATGAATTGATATTAGAGCGTGCGTTTAAAGTTTGGAATGAAAATCCGTTGGTTTTAAATGATATTGCTGAACAGTTCCGCCAAGATGGTAAAAAAGAAAAAGCTGTTGATTTTTATGAAAAGAGTTTGGCTCTATTATTAAAGAAGGAAAATCCTTCAGAAGAAGATCTTACGAAAATTAATCAAACTTATTTGCGTTTGGCGACTCTCAATGCTGACTTAAAACGTAAAATATTGGCTGGCATATACTATGAATCCTATTTTAACACGAGTCCGGACTCCTTGGAAAAAACGAGAGTTGCTTACGAAATGGGTATTTTTTTCTCCGAACATATCGGTGATGTGGAGAAGGCATCTCAATTTTTAACATATTGGTTGGACCGTACGAGTCGGGATTGGAACCCGCAGGTCACCGAAGAATCCAAATATTTAGAACTTGAGTCGATTGCTTTTTATCAACTCAGTAAAAAAGACCGGAAGAACAGGAGAATAATCCCTGAGCAGAATAAACTCAACTTGGCATACGAACAATGGAAAAAATTGGATACCAAATTGATTACGGCTGAAAAAGAACTTAAAGAAATTATTGAAAAGAAACAGAAACTCAAACGAGACTTACTTATCACAACTGAAGATGACGCTCTTTCTCAATATCGTTTAATGGATATTAAAATTGAAGATAAGCAGGCTGAGATCCGTGTTTTAGAAACAAAACGAGATAAAATTCCTTTAGTAAAGATTCTATTTCGGTTAGGTGCAATATCAGAAGAAAATCGTGACTTTCAAAAAGCCTTAAGTTTTTACGATACTATCATTCAGATCGGAAAAGAAACGGAAATCAATGTGGCATTACGGGAAATGGAGCGAGTTAAAAAAATATTGGTTACAGGTAATATACTCCCACCAATCAGCGGGAATATTTGATAATTTCATCTGTCTGATCACCAGCTAATTCTTGTTCTAAGTTTTCGCTTGTATATCCTTCTTCCGGCAACACTCGGAAATACACTTCATCTATTGTATCACCTTCATGAACAATTTTAAGGAGGTATTGTCCTGTCTTTAGAAGAGAAAATTCATCGCGTATTGCAGAACTTTCTGGCTCAGGTTTTTTCTTTTTGATGTCAATTTCCACATAATCAAGTTCATAGCGATTTAGAGAGATGTGAAAATCCAATTCAGGTCCAGGATATCTGGAGAATTGGTAAACGTAGTGGATTGTGTCAGATGGCGTAAAAATAAGACCATCTCTCATCATTTTGTAATCTGTGATGGTTTGGATTTGTTTTTCCATTAAATCCAATTCTTCCATCTTTGTAGTTGCCCATCCAAACTCACCTTTCGGGACGCCACAGTTTATAAGCAGAATTAGGAAAGAAAGAATGCAAAAGTATCTCATCCTATTCCAATCATCGGTGGAAATAGAAAAGTTTACTCGATAATTTTAGCTTGGTCTGAAATATCTTTTTCTTTTTTTTTGAATTGTATTTCCTGACCTCTCCTTATCTCTTCTGCTAGTTTTGCAGGTGCAATTATTAGCCTTTTGATAAACCGGATTAAAAAGAATAGA
>JALOTI010000170.1 GCA_025457985.1 Leptospira sp. | reverse complement strand
CTCCAGATACATTTCTTAGGATTCGCTCAGGTTTTGGGACACGAGGTCCATGGATAGAGAGAACCGCCATTGCCTCAACAAGAGAGTCAATATAGAAGAAGTCATTCGGATCGTTCGGGTTTACAAATTTCATTTTGTAAACCATTTCCGTTACACGGTGTTCCACTTGAATCCGCGTGTTTACCTCCATAAAGAAGAAACTATTTCCTTCCACGATACACTCGAAAGTTGAGACACTATTCAGACGAATTGCTTTTCCAAAGACTTCCGCTTGGTGTTCCATATCCTTGAGTGTTTCTAAATCTTTTCTTAGAATGCCTGCTTTTTTTGGATTGGATTTTTCACAAGCCTCCGCTTCTTTTTGGAGGAGTTCGACGGTTTGCGAAATCTCAAGTAACTTTTGTTCGTGCATCTGCAAGGAACAGTCCCGCCCACCGAGTGAAAGAGACCACTCCCCATTTCCAATCAACTGGATTTCATTATGCCTAGTATTTTCAATATTGAGCTCGATGAGGAAGTTTCTGTTAGAGCCTACCGCAGTCACCTTCGACTCGGCAAGGATTTCCATAACAGCTCCATCTACCTCCGATTTTTCAGAGATAACACGCTGTCCCTTTCCACCACCTCCACCGATGTATTTAAATCGAATTCGCTTTCCTGGATATTTTTTCCAGATGTCCTCACAAAGTATCTCGGATTCTTTTTGTAAGTCTGGGATTGTAGTTAGGTCGATCGTTTTTTCATAGGACTTTTGAAGCAGGATTTCTGCATTGTCCTCTAAGGATTTTGCATCGTTGAACTGAAACTCTACAGAATTTTCTTTGGCGATTTTTTCAAGCCCAGCCTTTGAATTTCCAGTCTTTCTGAGAAGTGCGAGAGCGGTGATATTATCCACCCCAGGAGTTACAGAAACCTTAAGAGACCTTGCTAATTTTTTTGCCTCGTCCTTTGCACCAGCACCTTTTGCTACATGGGAACTTGGACCCATGAAGATGATCCCAGCCTCTTCGATGGCTTCGATAAACTCGGCATCTTCTGCCATAAATCCGTAACCGGCAAAAATATGAGTATAACCATTGTTTTTTGCAATTCCAATGATCTGTTTGATTCTTTCTTCTTTTTCTTCCTTTCCTGCTCCCATATAATCAGGGACTCGGTGTACGTTTTCTGGGAATCGAAAGTTACGAAGTTCGGGAGCCAGAGCCTTAGGGTAAACAATAGAATCCTTTTCAGAGAGGAGAATCCCATATTCTTTTACACCAATGGCATCAAAAACATCCATGGTTTCCTTTCGAACAGGTCCCCTACATACAATAAGGCATTTGATCGATTCTACACTAAAGGAGCGAATCCAAGCGGATTCCGATTCTTGGAATTGAATGCGTTTTAAATTTTTATCTAACATAGATTATTCGAACTCTCTTTGAGGACCACTCATTGGTGTTGGTTTGTATCTCGACATTAAAAAATTCAGATTGGTGCCAAGAACCTTTCTTGTAAAACCAGGAAGGATGATAGACGATACGGAACCAAGCGAAAGCGCCTCTTTCGGGTTCATTAATTCCTTTTCATACCTTTGACCGATTTCAAATAGTTTGCCATCGCGAATTGAGATCGCTTCTTTTTCTGGCATTCCTTTTTTTACATTGGCTACATACTCTTTTTGTATGGAGGAAATCTCATCTTTATATACATACTCTTTACCAGCAGGACCCATAACGGCGATTCGTGCTGTTGGAAGAGCAAATACCATCGACGCTCCCGTAAAATAGGAGTTAAATGTTGCATATGCACCACCGAAAGCATTTCGTATGATGAGCGTAAGTCTTGGAGTTCTAAGATCAATAATAGAATCTAAAAGCTTACGTCCTTCCAAAACAATTCCATTATGCTCCTGGTCTCTACCAGGTAAAAATCCCGTTGTATCTTCTATAAATACCATAGGAATATTATAGAGATTACAGAATCGAACAAATCGAGTGCCCTTTCTAGAAGCTCCAATATCAATCTGTCCTGAAGACACTGCAGAGTTGTTCGCTAAAAATCCAACGACGTGACCACCAATCCGTCCGAACGCCGTAACTATGTTACGCGCTCTCTGTGGTTGCACTTCAAAAAACTCACCATGATCACAGATTTGCTGTAAGTACAAAGTGATGTCAAACGGCGTATTCATTCCTGTGGGTGAATTGAAAGTCTTTCTAAAAAGGATATCCTCTTCGTAAATGAACCTATCCATAGAATCTGAAGTAGGATAAAACGGTGCAAAACTATGATTGTTGTCTGGTAAGTAAGACAAAAGTCGAATCGCAGTTCGAAGAGAGCCAAGCTCATCATTTGTAACTAAATCCACAACTCCACTTTGCCCGTGGACTTTTGGTCCACCCAGATCTTCAGCAGAGATGTCTTCACCCAGGACTGACTTCACTACCCCTGGTCCAGTTAGACCAAAGAAGGTATTGTCACATTGGATCATAAAGGACCCTTGTCTCGGAAGATACGCTCCACCTCCCGCATTGAACCCAAACATGAGCATAATGGAAGGAACCACCCCACTGATCTTTCTTAGGGCTGTAAACGCTTCCGAATACCCATCGAGTCCGCCAACCCCAGCAGGAACATAAGCACCTGCGGAATCGTTCATCCCGATGAGTGGGATTCCATGTTCACCAGCCATCATAATGAGCCGTGCCAGCTTACTACCGTTAGTGGCATCCATGGATCCCGCACGTAATGTAAAGTCGTGACCATAAACAGCCACATCTCGACCACGTATTTTTAGGATACCTGTTACGATAGAGGCTCCATCTAAATTAGGTCCCCAGTTTTGAAATGTAATATTAGGCTCTTCATTTGTAAGAACTTTAATCCGCTCCCAAACCGTCATACGGTTTTTGGAGTGTTGCACCCGAATTCGATCTTCACCGCCTCCCAAGAAGGGTTTTGCGATGAGTTCTTGACCAAGTTTTATGGCGTCATCGTAGATGCCTTTTTTGGTTTCAGTTTGGCTCTGTTCTTTGAAAGGGTTGTTTAGGGAATACGAACTAGTTTCCATAGGTATTTTTCCAATGTTTTGATTCAAACCACTTAGAAAAGTGATTTTTACTGAATTGCAGAAGGAACGTCCGGATAGATGGTAAAAAGTTGGGACATTCCGACGATATCGAAGACCTTATCTACCGCAGGCTGAAGACCACATATCGAAATGGTAATCTTCAACTCTTGGCAAAGTCTGAGCGAAGTGACCAACATCCGAAGACCAGCACTCGAAATGAACGGAACTTGAATCAAGTTGTAGACTACTGATTTTTTGGCAGACTTTACCATTGCCATTAGGTCGTTCTCTAATTTGTGGGTATTATGGACATCTAAATTGCCCTGAATGTGAATGACTAGGACGTCACCGATTGTTTCTGAGTGGAGTCCCAATTTTTCTTCGTTCATCTGATTACTTTCTCCAAATTTGTTCTATTGTATCGTCCATCGTAGTCGTATTCGACTCGATCCATTAAAGTTTCCATTAAGTACACACCAAAACCGCCCTTTCTCTCTCCCTTCATATTTGCTTCTAAAGACGGCATAGGGACAGATTCCCTTTCAAAAGGTTTACCTTCGTCCAAAAGCACAACCTTTAGGATATTTTCTGAGATCTCAAGCGAACAAAGGAAACTCGGATCTTTTAGAGTTGTATCCTTGTAGCTATGCATCACGATATTGGTAGAGGCCTCATCCAAAGAGATGAGAATATCGTCCAAAGCGTGCTCTTTAGTTGTCTTTCCTTTGAGGAACTCAGCAACAAAGTCACGAAATTTTGGAATCTCGGTAGGAAGGGCTAAAAATCTTCTCTCCAATCGGTTCTCCATTTCTTCCGAAAATTTCAAAACCATCACAGTAAAATCATCATACTGTTCTTCCGCTTGAGAGAAGTCACGAATGGCCTTATAAACATCTTCTACAATTTCTTGTGCAGGTTTATTTCGCAATTGTATGATAGTGTCCACAAATCGATCGAGTCCAAATTCCTCATCTTCGGGATTTTTTTCCTCGATGGCTCCATCAGTGTAGAGAACCAACATATCACCAGGAGATATAACAATCCCACCACCTTGGTAGTTTGAAAGTGGAACCACACCTAAAGGTGCTCCCTTACCTTTTAGCAATTCATAGGTCCCATCTTTCCGCACCCAAATTTGGTCGTTGTGTCCTGCGGATGCAAATTGAAGCTCTCGATTCTTTTCATGGTAGTCCACAAAAAACAATGTTACAAACATACCCGATTGAGAATCTTCATATATCAATTGATTAGCGCGCGTTAAAAGATCAGAGGGATTCAGATTGGAAGTCCGGGACAGGGTTCGAATGATCGAAGAAGACATGGCCATAAAAATAGCAGCTGGCAAACTTTTCCCCGACACATCAGCAACTAAAAAGGAAAACTTGTCCTCACCAAAAGAATGAAAATCATAAAAATCACCTGACACTTCTTTTGCGGCGACTGATTTAACTCCTAGGTCAAATCCTTTCGATTCAATAATATGATTGGGAAGAATATTGTTTTGGATGTTTCGGGTAATTTCTATTTCTTTTTCAATAGATTTTTTTGCTATAATTTGTTGATTCAACCTCAAGTTCTCAAAAGCCTTCGCAAGCGGACTCGACAATGTTTTTAACATTCTAAGATCCGTTTCATCAAAACTTTTGGCTGAAATCTTTCCGCATGCAAAAAGAGCTGCTCGCATTGTGCCACCCTTAGGGGCAATTGGGAGTATTAAAAAATTCTTCTTTAAGACTTGAGACTCTAAATCCAAGAACTGCTCTTCAATTTGTGGTGTGATAACCGCCATACGCGGATTACCTGATTCGATAAGTGATAAAAACAAACGACTTTCTTCCATCGGGAAAAAAGACTCTCGAACAATTCCAAGTTGCCTTGCGTAAACCTGTATTCTGTTCTTGTTTTTCTCTTCAATGATGATCATCCCTGCTTCTTCGCAATTCAATTCTTTAGTTAGAATATTCAAAGACCGAGACATAAGCCCAAGTTCATCATGACTTTCTAAAACAGCCTGTCCGAGATCAAAAATCGATTCCAAAGTACTTAACTTTTGTTTGAGTTCAATATTTGTTCTGTTTAGATTTTCTAAAAGACCTGTTTTTTGTATGGCAACTGCACAAGCAGAGGAAAAAGATAAAAAGAATTCAATATCGTTTTGACTAAAATTATTCCGATCGATCGTATTGATCGCTTCAATTACACCGATGACTTCATTGCCAACGATAAGCGGACTTGCCAATATATTACGAGTTACAAAATTGGAAGCCTATCTACATCCCGAAAGACTCGTTCGTCG
>JALOTI010000169.1 GCA_025457985.1 Leptospira sp. | reverse complement strand
ATATAGCAAGCATACTACGTAAAAGGAGTCTTTTTTGTTTTTTTTTGCTTCTTGATACTGAATTACTCCACTAATGAGAATTAATTGACGGATTTAAATTATTCAATATCATAGCCTAAGTTAACAAACGATAGGTAAAAATGACAACTAAATTTAATATTTTTATTATTCTTCTCATTGTATTGGTAAATTGTGCGGATATTTATTCACCTTTTGGGGTAAAGGGTAAAGATGCAAAAAAGGAAATCGGGGATTTAAATACTAACTTAACAATACTGACTAGCACAACTTTGATATCTTCCGATGCATCTCGAAACAATTTTAAATGTCAGACGGACCCTACAGCGGTAGTCGGGTCAACTAATATAAATCCAGCTGCCAATTTCACTATACCATCTGACGCTAATACTACTGATCTCGATTCGAGAAGTGGCGGAATTCGATACTTTAGATCGAATGCATCTAGTCAGGCGACTAGTGTCGTGATTCAAAGCATTCCCACAGAAACGACTAACTCAACGGTAAGTTGTACGTATGCGATTTCACCAGTTGCTTGCTCAGGGGCAATAAATACAAGTGTGTCTGTCTCTTCATCTGGACTGTCGACTTTCGTAACAGCTGGATCATGTATAGCTATAACTTGCACATCTGCCGCTTACATCAGAATCTTACCTGCGAATGTTTCTGGAATTAATGCGCCAACGAGTAGTAATCCTTTCCAGTTTTTTATCTTCAGTTTTCGTTTCCTAGCTTCTTCAATTTTCAATGATATTTCAGGTATTAAGGATGATACCTATTACACTGAAGAATCATTTAAGAAATGTAAAAACAGCGTTACTGAATTATCTCTTTTATCTAGTTCAATATCTGTAAATAGTTTGTTGCCGTTTCGAGATGCATTATTTTGCAACAAACCAGTTACCTCTTTTCCTATACAGGTAAATCCATTTCTAGAGTCCGCCTTAAAAGGCAATGAATGTAAACTAGAAGAAGTAAATCTAATCGGTTTCTAATTCAAAACGGTGGCAGTCGTTTGAAGATTCCTTCTGGAATCATTCGAATGGCTGTCATAATATACTTCCAAGCCCAATGGATGTATACCTCATCCTTTCCCTTAAGTCCCGCTTGAACGATTTTTTTAGCAGCTAGTTTTGGCTGTAGAGTGATCCATGGCATAAGTTTATGTCCAGCCGACATTTTTGTATAAACTGGTCCAAGTAGTACAGTAGTTATATGAATGTTTTGTTTGTACAAAAGATTTCTAAGTCCACTTAAGTAGGCGGTGAGACCCGCTTTTGCACTCCCATAGATATAGTTGAGTTGCCTTCCTCTGATTCCTGCAACAGAACTGATGACTACTATCTTTCCTGAACGAATCTCTTCCATACGGCTGGTCAATAGATTTAATACAATCGCGATTCCTATGAAATTGATTTGTACGGTTTTTGTAAATTCTTCAGGTTTGAGTCTTGCCATGTTTTGGTCTTTATAATAACCGATACAGCAAAAAACAAAATCGGGTAACGGATCTAATGCGAAAACAAAAGAGTTGAGACTTTCTGTTTTTGTTATATCAAGCAAACAAGTTTGAATTTTGATATTTCCTTTTGTTGTTTGAACCAAATCAGACTGGATTTGAGAGAGTAATTCTTGGTTTTGACCTGTAAGTATCAAATCAAAATTTTTATATCCTAGTTCTATTGCAATCTCACGACCAATGTCAGAAGTTGCCCCAAGTACAAGTGCAAGTTTATTGCTTTCTGTTTTCTTCATTTGTAGTGGTAGTAATGGTTGGGATCATCCCATTTTTTTTGTTCTTCTTCATTTATCATTTGGATTTTTCTTTTATCTGATTCGGCAGATTTTTGGTCACCTAAGGAAATATAGATAGAGCTTCTCAATTCCAATGCAGGTATAAAATCCGACATGATTAAAATCGCATCATTACAATGCTTTAGTGCCGATTGGAGTCGTCCCATTTTAAAGTCAATCTCTGCTAAAAAACGTCTATGTTCATGGGTGAAACTTCGATCAACATTTTCTAGGTATATTGACATTTTAGAATATGCTAATTCATAATCACCCGCTTTTTTTGCAAGTATTGCCTCATCATACAATTGAAATAAATCTTTAGAGTCCATCCGTTTCCTTTCGTAGCTTACTCAATGCAAATGAAAAAGCAAGCGGATTCAATTTTCCCTATACTGGAATTTAGAGAATGAGCTGATAAACTTGGGCTTCGGTGGTTAGAGAGAATATTTTGGGAAAGAAAAGATTGGAAAGAATGGAAGCGTTACTCCCGAATCCTCTTTTTGATTCTTTCGGGAGTAGATTTTTTTGGAGGGTTTGATTTTTGTTGGTTTTCCAGAAAATAGAACTCTAGAGGTAACCTTGACAAAATCCACTTTGTTCAGTTCTAATTTTTTGTCCTTTTTCATACAAATTAGACTGATCCAAAATCTCCGAGTTTCAAGTAAAATTCTTTACCCTAAAATTTGGTTCCATTCATCCAAGTAAGGTTTGGCGACAGCAAAAAGCTCGGATTCATCACCAATGATAGTGATGGATTCAATTTTGTCACCTTGTGCTATCGAATTGACAACTTTCTGATCCGCATCCGAAACTACAGAACCAAAGACAGTATGTTTTCCATCCAACCAAGGAGTAGGGACATGGGTGATAAAAAATTGACTACCATTCGTTCCTGGACCTGCATTCGCCATAGATAAGATTCCAGGTTTGTTGTGTTTGAGACTGGAATCAAATTCATCACGAAATTTATATCCCGGACCTCCCGTGCCAGTTCCTAAAGGACAACCGCCTTGGATCATAAAATCGGCGATCACTCTGTGGAATTTCAAACCATCGTAAAATTTCCTTTTGGCGAGATTTACAAAATTTGCCACTGTATTCGGAGTTTTATCTTCAAAAAACTCAATATTGATATCGCCTCGACTTGTTTTAATAACTGCTTTTAATTTTCCCATATGATTCTCTATATCAGTGGTCGAAAGGCGATTGGCAAGTCCAAAAAAATCTGGAGCCGCGCAGTTCTTGTGAAATCGGAAACCAGGAAAAATTGACAAATAAAAAAGAAACCTTGTCCTTTTGGAATCAACCGAAGTATGCTATGCTCATTCATAGTGCGTTGGTATTTAAGGTTGATTGAAAAAAACGAATGAAATCTAAGAACTTTCAACTTTCCGAACCAAAGACCGGTTCTTTCTTTAACTTCACAGATGATCTATTCAAAAATCAATCTTCTGCTTTCGCAGATCCATCTTCGAATCATATTCTATGGAACCCAACCGACACCCCCATCCAATTTTTTTGTGATGACCGAATTGTAAGTTTGCCTAAGTCCTCTTTTTGCACTGTGACGGCACTGAATTTTTTGAAACTAGAAGAAAAGGAATCTCCGCTCACTTGTATATCCTTCAATAGAGAATTTTACTGTTTGAGAGACCATGACCATGAGGTATCTTGCAATGGGATCTTATTTTATGGAGCTCAGTCCTTTCCCATTCTCCAGTTGAATAAAGATGAAGATGATGCCTTCCGCAAGTTATCAGATCTTTTTTTGAAAGAGTTCGGCCTAAAAGATCCTATGCAGGGTGAAATGCTTGTTAGTTTACTAAAAGTAATGATCATCCTTCTTACTAGAATTGGAAAAAGTAGAATTCAAAAAATAAATGGAAGTTACCAAGAAATTGAAACGATTCGTCAATTTAATCTTCTTGTTGATGCAAATTTCAGAAAAAAGAAATCCGTACAAGAATATGCATTTTTACTGGGAGTAAATCCTAAAAAACTATCTGAAGTTTTTCGGATAGCAAAGCTGAATCCTCCACTTATAACCATCCACAATCGAATCATTTTAGAAGCAAAACGTTTGTTGCTATTTTCTTTGAAGTCCATCACTGAAATCTCTGATGATTTGGGTTTTGAGGATATAAGTCAATTCACGAAATTATTTAAAAAATATACAAATGAATCTCCGTCTCAATTCAGAATTGGAAGCGGGCTTCATACAGAATCGAACAAACAACAATCCAATAAAGGAAAATTTCTTGAATCTACAACTTCAAACCACAACTAACTTAAATTCAATTCGCACACTTTTAGATCAGCTCTCCGAATTTGAATACAAAAAACCACTTTCTGTTTTAGATAATAAGTCAATCTCTCAGCATGTTAGGCATGTCCTTGAGTTTTACCAAGAGTTAGTGTTAGGTTCTAAAAAAGGAGAAATCAATTACGATGCAAGAAATCGGTCCCTTCGTGTTGAGTCAGACCTTCATTTTGCAAAAGAATTTCTAAATTTGCTTAGCATGGAAATGTCGGAAATCTTGGAAGATAAGATGGTAAAGCTTCAGGTAAGTTCACCGATTCCAAATTCAATGATTGATTTACAAACCACTCTCTTTAGAGAAATATCTTACTGCAATGAACATTCTGTTCACCATTTAGCAATTTTAAAGATCGGTATTCTAAATGAATTCTCTCATATACAGTTAGAAGAAGGATTTGGAATCGCTAATGCAACCCTGCATTACGAAAGAGATCTTGCAAAAACTTAGGAAGAGTTAGGATCATGTTAGCAATTAAAGAATGGTTTATGATGCAAATTGACCCTGGAGTCTCTAAAAAAATAGAGACTATCGGTGTTGATGAAACTGTAAAAAATATAACTTTGCAATTGTCTTCTGGTGAATTTAAATCAATTCTTGATTTTTTGAGAGATGGTCCTTTACTTCTAGTTTTTATTCGTGGAACTTGGTGTCCTTTTTGTAATATCCATCTCAAAAATTTGAATCTTTGGGTAGAAAATTTAAAAAATAAGAAGGGGACTGTAATCGTAGTTTCTAGCGAAAAGCTAATTACGATTAAACGATGGTTGGCTTACAATCATGTTGGGTTTATGTTTGCTGCAGATCCAAGTTATGAACTCATTGACCATTTTGGTGTGCGAATCCGTCCCAATCAATTTTCTCAAGCTGCCACCTTTTTGGTTGATACAAACCAGACAATTCGCCTTGTTTACAAAGGAAAACGGAATGCTGCAGGCTTTGAAATTTTACAGGAAGCTTTAGAATCGGTATGAATTTTTTGGATTGTAAGATTCTAGAAATCGGTAAAAATTAAGGAAATAAATTTACGAGGCCAATGTTTCTATGAAATTATTTGCAACTATCATATTGATTTTTTTTGCTCTCTCAACAATATCAGCAGAACCAAAAGTGAATCGGAATACAAAGGTAAAATCGGCAAAGAAAAAAACTTATTCCAAGGTTTTGGTTTCAGAAAAAACAAAAACACGGAATCAAAAAGAAAAAATACAAAATCCTCTAATAGACTA
>JALOTI010000168.1 GCA_025457985.1 Leptospira sp. | reverse complement strand
AACATTACAAACATTCTCCACGACTTGGATTTCTTTTTGAAGTCCGAACGCTTCTTTTAGAACACGTGATTTATTGAAAACTCTTACATCGGAACTGTCGCATGCTGGGCATCTTAGTTCACTCATTTTGATCTTCCTTTTTGATTCCCGCTCTTTTCAGTGCGTCTTCCATAGTTGTATTTCGATTCGTTGATAAATGAAAAGATTTGATTAACCATTTTCCAGATTTCTCATTCCGCATGAATGCTAAGTAACCTAACTTTGATAAGGACTTGAACTCGTAAGCATCGACCATGATCGGGCTGTTTGGACTTGGATTCTTTTCCCATACTTTTGTATTCACAAATTTCAAGTTTTCAGGCCCACCATCAGAAATGAAATTGAGCAATTCTGATTTGGTTCTAATTTGAAAGTCACCTTCCGCATTCTTCAGAGTATCTCCGATCGGGATCACGTTTTCAGGAGTTTCATCGCAAGCCTGTCGGAACTCCTCATAACTATAATTCGGCATTTTGAGCTAAAATCAATCCATTTTATCCGTTAAGGATAATATTTCTGAATTTTCTTATCCGTTTCGGGGACAATCAAATCAAAGTGACATAAGATTTTCATCTTTAACTACCACTATACTTAATCAGTTCATCGAGATCCTTCGATGCGCTTTGAAAGACCATTTTCGCCATTTCCAAATCCCCAGAACTATACAATTCCATTAACCACCCCAAAATTCCCACCTCCGATTGCTCCTGATCTGAGACGAAGGGATAACTTTCATGATCACTTCTTGCTTTGTCTACGCTAGAAAGTATCTCCTGTGTATCAAAATCAGTGAAGCTCAGTTTCTTTACAAAACCAAGCCCCGTTTTATGTCCTAACTCTTGTAATTTACTCCTAGCCTGTTGAAATTCTGAGTGCAAAACCTTATTTCTCAATTGCCTCATCTTTTTCCAATGATCAAAATTTTCTAAACCCCTGATCTTTTTAAGCCATTCCAGTAGTTTATCTTCGATATCTTCCAATTTATTAGCCTGAAAACCCAACTGGTTCTCAGCCAAAAGCCGTATTTTAAATTCCACGAGTGCAGCCAAGCCACAAACTTCCTGGTAAAGTAGGAGCGCATCATCAATTGCATTTAGCATAATTACTAAAAATCCAATTCTTCGATGTCTTTCTTTAGAATCTCTTTCATTTCTTTGTCATGCTGTTCAATGGCATCCGCATCCCATAGCTTACCTTTGGCGGCTAAATCATGCACGATCCTTTTCATTGTTAGTAACTTGATACTTTGATTGACTTGAGTATCGTATGTAATTTTGATCTCAGGCATATTATTACTGAATTTAGAATTCGTTCCTACGCTAACCAATGCTAGGTTTCCTAATTTATGGATCGCGCCTGGGTTACTTTCCACTCGATCAAACTTAGCCTGCTCCATATCAGGATTTTGAGGGAAAAAATGTTCAATTGAATTGCGAAATACAAAGTCAAAATCAAATGATTTACTTTGAACTGCTAATAAGTAATCTAAATACGTAAATACGATTCTTTCTATTTGGAATCCAGTTGGCTGTTGTTCTACCTGAAAAAATGAATCTCTCACTTTCTTACGCGCATAAGTGATCAGATTTCCCTTTATTTGTTCTCCAATCGTTCTTAGATTTCCGAAATTTATATCAATTTTAAAAATCTCTCTTAACCAATGCATACTTCTTGGAGAGGTGTAGGTAATTCTAAGCATAGACTGGAGCATTAGAACTTCTTTCGTTAGGATACCCTTCTCTTGATCCTCTTCTTCAAACGAAAAGGAATTTCTATATGATGCTGAAGGCTTTCCGGAGGAAAATGTTTTAATGAGTCGCTGAAGCGACCAGTCACCCTCATCCGATTGATTTTTAGAATACTCACGTTTGATTACAAAATGATCCAAAACAAACTTATTATATAATAGTTTTTCTATAAATGACTTTGCCCTTTTACTTAAAGAATGAGAATCTAGTGTCTTATCAAAATACTCCTCAAAACTGCGAATCAAACGATTGTCATCTAAAGAGACTGATTCCTCTTGAAATGAACTCTCGCTTGTTTCCCCAGGGTGACTTTTTAGCAAATCTAAAGTATGTAACAGAAGTAAGCTAAAAGGAAAAGGCGTTTCAAATCTTTGATTCTCTTCGGTTTCTTCATCATCCGGGTCGTCAATTTCGTCTTCTGCAATACTTTTGAAAACGTCTAAAAGTTTTTTTGAAGTCGAAACTTTATATGATTTCTCATTTTCTTTTCCTTTCACTTCCTGATTTAAGATGACTTCACACAACGCATCAAATGATTTTAAATTTAATCGATCCCAATTTTCGCCAAAGATACTTGTTCGTAACTCGGTATCGTTTTTTGCCAGAGTCATCTGAATATAATGATTCATATCCGCACAAGCTTCCCAAATCTTTGCAAATATCCCTCGTGTTTTGTCCTCTTTGGATTTGTCCTCCGGTGCCGCAATGTAACCAATCAGTTTCGCCTTAATTAAGTCCACCTGTTGCAATTGTTTACCACGGGTATTCATAATTTCAAAGTAACGGTTCAAATCAGTTCCATGTGGTAGGGTAGTGCGGACAAGATAGACAGATCTCAATAGGTATTCTTTAAATTCAGTAACCTCATTTTGTTGCATTTTATCGAAATAGGATTTGGCAATCTTGTAACCTGTAGAAATACCAGAAGAATCATCATCCAGGAAATTGCCTAAAGAATGGAGAGCTTTTGTGGAAGCAGGTCTGGCTTCAAAAGTAATTAGATTATTTCTCAAACCAATCGCTTGGTTTTTTTGGTTGAGCAAAGATAAAATTATATAGAGCGTCGTAAGTCTTTGTTGTCCATCGACAACTTCATATTCACGATTGTCATTTGAGGAATCGATTGATGAAGTGATAAGTGTTCCTAAAAAATAATCTTTCTTTTGAGGATCTTGCCCCGCAATTTGTATATCTTCTATTAATTGCTCAATTTCTTTTAGTCCCCAAGAATAATTTCTTTGGTAAATTGGAATTTTGTAGGAGGATGTTTCTTCAAAGAATAGTTTCCAAAGATTTAGTATTTCAGGGTTTAGTTTGTTTGTTATTCCAATCATGTCCTTTCTTAACCTATCTCACTTAACAGCGTGGCAAGTTTTGGTTCAATGTCTTTACCTCGTTTTTGTTCAAACGCCAATGGCTTGATCTTATTGATTTCGGAAGATTTATATGCATTCCGAAGGAGGATAAATGGAGATAAGGTCTCACCCTTCCCCAAGGCATGATTGTTTACGGATACAAATTGAACTCTCTCATGGTAAACACGAAGGCTATACGCCCATTTAAAGAGAATGGTTTTTACTTCCTCAAAGTTTTGGTCGCCAAACTTATTCTTGTAGTATAAGATTACAGAAAGATATAATTCCGTAATGTACCGATATCTTACTTTTTTACTTTTTTCATTTAACGTTTCGTCAAAGCTCGCATAAGGTAACCAATTTGCAGGGAATCCTTCTTTTTTTAATTTTTCTAGTTCATCTAAATAGAACGTCACAAATTCAAAAAACCGTTTCCCCGCTGATATCGGTGCATCTAATTGAAAACTCTCGTGCGAATTGCTATCTATTAATTCCTTAGTATGGGCCGAACGATGATATTTTGCAAAAGGGAAATTTTGTTTTTCCGAAATCCCTTTGAAGGCATCTATATGTTGTTCGGTAAAGCTAACCGCATTGTTCCCTCTCGACCAACAATGGATACGCCACAGATAATTGGCAAATAGACCTTCTAATTCCGTTTCCGAAACCTTCTCCCATTTTTGAACGATTTTTTTCTTCACATCTAATGATTCCGATTCCATCGCTCCGAGAGGGGAGATCTCTCGGAGATGATACGCTTTCAGTAGGTCATGCGGTTGTAAAGATTTCCCTCGATAATTTTGAGAATCAAAAATCCGAAATGCCTCATCGGGATCATCCGTTTGTATCCGAATCATTTCGCAACAATCAAGAATGTAACCAAGAAGTATTTCTCGTTCGGATTTGTTCAATTTGTTACAACGATTTAGGAATCGGTTCCAGACCAATTGCAATAAATTTGGAGGGTTTTTCGAATCCGTTCGGAAAGAAATTTCTTTTTGCTCACTTTGTAAAATTGTCTTTAATAAAAGCAAGGTGGTCAATCGCTGTTGTCCATCAATGATCTGGAGTTCTTCTTTATTTTTTAATAGGATCACGGTTCCCAAAACGTATCTGGTTTGGTTCTTTTGGTAATTTTCCTTTGCTTCCTGGATGTCCTCAAGGAGTTGGAGGGCCATGTCTTCCGTCCAACTATAACCTCTTTGGAAGTGTGGAATGAATAGGTCTTCCTGAAGGATTTCACCAACTGTAATTGCTATGACTCTATCTTTGACTTCCATCCCCTACACCCGCTCCCACGCCTCGAGCACCAAACGTTTGGTCCGATACTCACCAAACTCTCGCAATTCGCCTTCCTTTAACCCACGGAAGGTTTCACTCGGCCAATCTTCTCCCATTGCCTCCTGCGGATCAAGGATATAAACTAACTCTTGTCTTGTCAGGCCATACAATTTCGCATAATATGCATCTAGTTCTGCTCGCAATACAGCCCTTCGTTCGGAGTTCCAGACATACGGTTGTTTCGGTAGAGTTACAGCAAGTTCCTCTGCCTCCTCGGTTAAATCATCCACAAACGGTCGCAATTCGTTCGCCGTATAAACTAATTCCAAAATGCGAGGGAGGATAAAGCTACGGTCTTTGGTGGTATAGGAATCGGGTGGAATTGTAGATATTTGCTTAACAATAAAATAGGACATGGAAGTTCCTCCAATTTTTTGCCTAGCGACAAAATCAAACACCATGGAATTAACATTCCCAAGTAAGCGGTAAGATTTTGAAGAGTCAAAATCTTCTTTAAAAAGCATTAGCAGCGCCTTATGATTTACACCAGCCCAAGGTATAATAGAAGCAATCATTGTCCTCTCGTTCGTGGAATTGGTGACATCCCTCCAGCCCAAAAACCACTTCCGATCCCATTGCAATTCTTTGGTGCGAGAGTCCGTCAGGGAAGCGATCACATCCTTTTCTTCCACCCAATACCTTGGGTTCATATCAAAATCCGGATCCACTTTTTCCTCATCCGTCACATCACGCGTATTTGTTGGATCAACGTAGGTAGCAAAACGGTGGTCAAATTGGTGGAAGAGCTTTCCTTCATACAACGGCAGTCGGGTCTTCGTTGGTTTCCCATGGAAGAGGTGGGAGTCATTGGACATATCTAACATCCGCTTAAACTTAATCCCCCAGGGATTTTCATCCTTTTCCTTCTCACCCTTTGAGTCTTCCTTCCATAGTACAGGCCATCTTTCGTAGATCTTCTTAGTGATCTCATAATCCTTCCGAGTGCGAAA
>JALOTI010000167.1 GCA_025457985.1 Leptospira sp. | reverse complement strand
ACTGCCATAAAATAAATTTGTGTTTGAGGTTTAGATGCTTGGATTTTTTCTACAATCTTTAAGACATTGTTTTGTATGATAGAAAGACATTTGCCTTGTATCATATCATTTCCACCAATTTCGATTACAATGATATCAGGCTGTAAAACTAACACATCATCTTCAATGCGAGTGAGGAGTGTTTCCGTCATATCTCCTCCAATACCTCGGTTGACAACTCTCTCTCCTGGAAATTCCTTTTGCATAAGTTCAGGAACAAAAAGTTGAACAAGGCTATTGCCAGTGAAGACGATACGTGATTGTTTTAGATTAACATTGTCGGATTGGTATAACAAACGCGTTGGCAACCAAGCATTTTCAATGTATTTTTGGAATTTATCTTTGTCGCGCCAGCCCGATTCAGCATAACACTCAAACTTCGAATCAAAGTAATTCCGTTTGGATGTCGTTCGACATCCAACCAGAAGTAAACAAACAATACTTAGTAAGCCTAAGTAAAATCTAATCTTGCTCTTGGGGTTCATTCATTCGGAAACGTTTTTGCCAGTCTTTGATTTGAGACTGTGCGTATTCTTCCGTATCACAGATCCGAAATTCAATCGGATTGTTTGTGGTAGTTTCGATGAGTTTGGCTTCGATGTATCCATTCTTAAGTTTGGTTGTCTCTATGCGATATTTCATCTAAACTATCTCCAAAAACCAGGATTTATTTTCCACGTATCTTTGCAATCTCTTCTAAAGTCTCATCCTCTTTGTATTTTCCAAAGAGAAATATTGCAAGTAGACAGAAAGCAGAAGCCAAAGGTCCCGTCAAACGCACCCCTAACTCGCCCCCACTCTCCTCTTCTTCGACTTTACAAATTGTGGAATCTTTGTTTATTTTTGCCTCGCCTTCGACATTTTTCTCATTTTTGCTTTGTTCTTGAGTTACAGTCTCTTTTGAGACTGATTCTGATACAGATGGTGCAATAATCCCTGTTACAGAAGGAGAAACTTTTTTCCCTGAGCTACTATCGAGCCCAAGAAGGATTACAGAACTAAAAATCAATACCGCTAGTGTTTGTCCTAGTTTTTGCATCAAAGTTCTTCCTGCATAAAACAGACCCTCTCGTTTGGATCCCGTTTTAAGTGAGTCCAGTTCTGCAATATCAGCTAAAATCGCATTAGGTAATATTCCAAGAATTGCAATTGGGATCGCAGCGACAGCAACGATCATATAACCCTGGATATACGGAGAGATCGGTAGTTCATCTTTCCCGATGAAATAAATGGATAGGAACAACGCAAGGAAGATATAAAACCCGAGAAGTACTGTCTTCTTTTTCCCAATCTTTTTTGCGATCATATTCACAACTGGATAAAAAGCAAAGGAAACTAGCAACATAACAGTGAGTAATTGGGTTACAAAGTCTCTTTCCAATTCCAATAGAACAGTCACGTAATAGGAAATACCAGTTGTTAGTACTGTTAAAGCAAGGAAGTAACAAAGATCTGAAAGTGCAAAGAAGAGAAAGTTTTTGTTTTTAAAAGTAAGCACAATTGCTTCTTTAAAAGGGACACTCGAAGCCTCAGATTCGCAGTATGTCTTTTCATGGATAGTGAATACAGGGAAATACATACAGATAGCCGCAAAAGCACAAAGAATTCCTAAGGCATACTGTCTAGATGCCAATGTCTGGAGAGCAGGATCTGGATCAAAGACAAAGGAACTTGCAAGTGCTCCAGATATAATTGGCTCCGTGGAAGCTACAATAATCCCCAAAGCATAGGTAACCGAGATATAGGTGGAAAGATTAAGTCTTTCATCAGGTGTATGTCCCAGTTCTGGAATCAAAGCAAAGTAAGGTGTTACATATACAGTAAGGAAGAGATAGAAGAGAAGCATAAATCCCGTCATCCAAACCAAGTTCGCCGTTGCGATAAATGGGAAGGGAGGAACAAAGATCAGCCAACAAAATACGGCAGCCGGAAGCCCCCCCAAAAAGAGAAACGGAATCCTACGTCCAAATTTGGACTTCAATCGGTCGGATGAGTTTGCAATCACAGGATCTGTAACTGCGTCCCAAAGCCTACCTACAGCTGCAACGACACCGATGGTTGAGATACCCCAGAAAGCCATCTTTTCAATCAAATCGGGGAAACAGTCCTGTCCTGGTTTGGGAGCAGGAGGGAGGTAGAAATACACTTGGTGGAGGCCAATGATATTGATGAGGGTAGACCAACCCAATTGACCTACGGCATAACTAAGTTGTTTGCGAAACGGAAGAGACGGTTTTTGCATTTGTTTCTCTAAAGGAAATTAGTATCAGCATGATACTCTCCTTTAGAAAAAACGCAAGCCTACTTTTTGTGTTTATAGAGATCAGGAAAGTTTTTATCGTCGTAGAGAGTTTGGGATTGGTAATCTTCCCATCCTTCTGGAACTCCTTCCGTAAACTCGGGTTCCATCCCGCAATCACGAATCAAGTTCATCGTTTGCACCATCTCACTTCCTTTTACGTTCAAATAACCATCAGCGAATAGAGAATTGGCGACAAATAGAGCCATAGACTGGAGAGAACCCAGGTGACCTTCTCTGCCTGCTCCGATGCGAATCTCTGAATCTGGGTTAACCAAACGAAAAACAGATAGGACACGGATACAATATTCTGGTGTTAGGGTGGATTTTTGTATCGCGTGACCTTTGATTGGTATAAAGAAGTTAACAGGGATAGATATAACGCCTAATTTTTTCAACTCAAAGGCAACTTGAATGAGGTCGTGATTGGTTTCTCCCATACCAACAATGATTCCAGAACATAGACCGATGCCCGCTTCGTTTGCCGCCTCGAGTGTCGTTAGCCGATCTTTAAATGTATGTGTAGAACAAATCTCATTGTATTTGGATTCCGAAGTATTTAAGTTGTGGTTGTAACGGTCGAGACCCGCTTCTTTTAGAACCTTTGCTTTTTTTGCATCAAGGATTCCCGCAGACAAACAAACCTTCATTCCCAGTTCCCCATTGATTCGTTGGATCGTAGCCGCAAGCGAATCAACAGCCTTATCTGTTGGGCCACGACCAGATGTGACCATACAAAAACGGTAAGCGCCAGACTCCTTTGCTTTTTTTGCATCCTCCCAAATCTCATCCGAGGACTTTAAAGAATATTCTTTGATACCGGAATCACCGCCTTTTCTTTGTGCGCAGTAACCGCAATCTTCTGGGCAATAACCATTTTTAATATTATCTAATATATGAATGCGAACTCTGTTAGAAAAAAACTTAGTCCTTTGTTCCGATGCCCTAGACACTACTGAAAGTAAAGGTACCTTTCCTTCAAGTATAGCGAGGCATTCTTCGGGCGTGATCAGTGAGGGTTCTTGGGAAGTTGTTTTTTCGAGAACGGATAAGGTCATACATCAAGGTTTTTTCGCCAAAGGTAGACTGTAAACGACGAATTCATTCAATTCCCCGACCTAAGTTACTCAGAACTTCATACAGTGCTTGAAAAATCTTTTCCAAAGAATCAGAAGAAATCGTATATGGGGGTGTAATGTAGATGGTTCTTCCCAGAGGACGCAGTAAAACAAAGTTTTTTTTTAGTTGGTTCCGAATCCTCTTCCCAATGGGATTTAGATATTCATCCTCTGCAATTTCTTCCGACCAATCAAATGCGGCAATCGCCCCCAAAACTCTGGGATTTTTCAGTTTTCCACCCAGTCGATTTTGGAGTTCTTTCATATTTTTTCGGAGATTTGATTCTAAACTTAGAATGGTTTCCTTTTCCGAGAGAAGGAGATCAACCGATGCAATTCCAGCTGCACAGGAAAGAGCATTGCCTGTCATTGTATGGGCATGAAAAAAAGAACGAAACGGATCTTTTGTTTGAAATCGCGAGTAGATTTTTTTAGAAACAAACGTTGCCGCCAACGGTAGACAACCTCCCGTAAGCCCCTTTGCCATAGCCAAAAGATCTGGCTTAACTCCTGCTAGTTGGTATGCAAAATTTTTGCCTAACCTACCCATACCAGTAAAAACTTCATCGAGGATTAACAAGGTATTTGTTTTTTCGCAAAGGGTCTGAATTTTTTCCAATACCTTTTTGTCATAAAAAATCATACCAGCGGCCCCAAATACCAAAGGTTCAATTACAACACCTGCATACCTTTCTTTTAAAATTTCCTCTTCAAAGGAATTTAAACACTCCGTTTTACAGCTATCAGGTGTTTTACCAAACTTACATTGAAAACAATTTGGAGCAGGAGATTCAAATGTGGGGAAACGTAGGTTCGCAAAAATTCGATTAAAATATGTAAGTCCAGAGACATTCATACTTCCAATGCTATCGCCATGGTAGGAAGATGAAAAAATTAAAAAGGATTCTCGAGAAGGACCACCACTTAGAGAATCTTCGCTTCCTACTTCAGCTTCAGCTTCGACTTCAACTGATTGATTTTTATAATACTGAATCGCAAGTTTTAATGCTATCTCAACCGCATTAGATCCATTATCCGAATAGAATACTTTTTCAAAATCATTCTCAGCAAGTTCTAAAAGTTTTTTGGAAAGTATCTCTGCTGGTTTGTGCACATGCCCAGCTAGTATAATATGATCGAGAGACTTTAATTGAGTTTCGATAGCTTGAACGATGTTTGGATGCCGGTGGCCATGAATAACAGTCCACCAAGATGAAATTCCATCAATCCATTCATTTCCATCTTCATCATAAAAAAACTCTTTTGTAGCAGAAATAACAGGAACTAAATCTTCAGCTTCGTCTTGAATTGTGAGAGGGATCCAGGTGTAAGTTGAAACAGGATCAGTCTTCATCATCGACAGGAAGAATAGAGTCTATTACAAAACGATCCGAATCAAATTCAGAATGTGCAAAATTTCTAAACTCTTCAGGGTTTAGTTTTTGGTTAGGAAAAAAAGTACAACCCAAACAACTCACACCACCAAATTTTTGTATGGTGCTTATATTGTCCTCTACTAGACTATTTTTTGGACCGACCATATAAAAACCAGCAACAGGCACAAATCGATTTAAAAGGATGTCCAAACTCATCAAACTATGGTTGATCGTTCCCAATTCAGACGAGACAACCAATACAACATCCAAATTGGATTCTTGGATACCTCTCAATGTCATGTATTGATCTGTCCAAGGCACGAAGATCCCACCCGCACCTTCGATTAAAACATTCTGTTTGCGCACTTTGGATATTTCACCCAAAACAAACTTGGGATCAATTTCTTGGTTTTCGAGTTTAGCAGCATAATGTGGGCTGGCTGGCGCTTTTAGTTCATATAAGGGCGAACGAAAGTTTTCAACTGGCAATTTTGTAATTTTTTGGATAAATTGGGTATCACTACTCTCCAAAATTCCTGTTTGGATGGGCTTCCAGTATTGGAAGGAGTATTTTTCTGCATATTTTGCCATAAACAATGAGGAAAAATA
>JALOTI010000166.1 GCA_025457985.1 Leptospira sp. | reverse complement strand
GATTAGGTTCTGGAATTTCGGCAATCCCTTACGTAGGAAAGAGCGCAGGTGCTTCTGTAAAGAACGGTGGCAATACTGTAGCAAACCTTGGTCCAATCATTTCTAACGCATTGATCCTTCCTTTGGCAGCAGAAGCTGAAAACAAAGCGATCTACTCAAACAACATCGACGGTTTGATGAGAACTCGTGTAGAAGCAGCGATCACTACAAAGTGGATCATTCTTAAAAACTACAAAGTAACCGTAACTGGAAAACCAGTAACCATCAAAACAATCGGACCACTTAGTGAAGCTCGTCTAACAAAAATTGCTCTATTCGAAGCTGAAGCAAAGTTTGAGGATAAAAAATGAAGAAAGTACTCTTAATTTCTACACTTGCAATTGCAGCGAGCTTTATCGGATGTAAGTCTTTCGGTAAGGACAACGCAACTTACCATCCAGAACTCGGTGTAACTACTCAAAAAGTAGTTGTTCGACCTACTGAGTCTACTCTAGAAGTTGATCACAACAACTGGGTAGAGGGAGTTTCTTACAAAGGAAAAACTCTATTAGGAGTTCCTTTTTTTGAAAATCGTTTTGTGGTTCCTACTCTTCTAAACAAAGAAGGTTACGATCCTTACACTCTTGATGCTATCAATGACGCGATTGTAAAAGCTAATGCTGATTCTTTCCACGTTGTGAAGGCTCAGGCAGAAGTGTATGCGTTCCCATTGAAGCAACTTCCACTTTACTCTACTGTAATAGTAAAAGTAAAAGGACACCCAGTTAAGTTTAAGTTCCTCGGACCAGTTTCAGAAGCAAAAGCTGATGAAATCTACGCAAGAGGAGCTTCTCGAGACGGATTGAGTTTGGATGCTGCAACACCAATTTACCCGGTGAAGCAACCAAAAACAGAAGCTTGCTGTAAAAAATAAAGTAAGCTTAGTTTAGCGACAGAGAAAGGACAGGTTTTTGCCTGTCCTTTTTTTTATATATTGAAGATTTAGTACTATTTCATAACATCTTGTGTTTGAATGGATATAACCCAACAAACTTTCCAAAAAGATCTTCCTAAGGTTGCGTTTTATGGCATAGGAGCCGTTACCCTAACAATCGTTCGTGCCCTTCTTAAAAATCAGGTTCCGTTTACAATTCTGTGCAAATCCAAAGAAAGATTTATTTCCTTGGCGAAACCGATTCGTTTCCAAATGGGAAATGGGAAGTCAGAGTCCTTGGAACTAAAAAACCGATTGCAACTGATTAACGAGTGTAGTGATCGATTTGATTGGATTGTTCTAGGATGCAAACAGGATCAATTACCAAGTTATTTGGAAGAAACAAGTTTACTCTTGGCTAATGGAGGAAAGTGGGTTTTCATTCAAAACGGATTTCCCGAGAGTCGTTTCCCAGAGAAATCAGGTCAGATTGTGGGAGGAGTTGTCGGATGGAACACAAAAATTATTCCATCCAAAAATCCAGACGATCCAATTCATTACAAACAAACGAATGCAGGTGCGCTCATACTGGGTTCCGTAGAAAGGTTTCCCCAAGAGCCAAAATTACCTAATGAAGAAAACAAAAATAGAAAATTAAATTCAAAACTAGATTTTTGGAAACTAGGCCTTGAACCATATATTCCAGTCATACTTACAGAAAATTTAACTGGTTTTAGGTGGCACAAATTAGGAATCAATTGTATCATCAATGGACTAGCGGCTTCTAAGTATCAAAGCCTGGGTCCTTTGTTTCTCAATTCACAAAACAGATCCTTAGCCATTCAGATTTTATCTGAAGTTCAATCCATTATGGACAAACTAGCAATTAAAGAGGAGATTGTGCCAGGTTCAATTTCAATTAGGAAATTGAGTAACGGGAAAGAGGGCCTACCTACTCTTTTGAAACATTTGGTTTTGATGGCATTGGGTCTGAAATACTTTCAAATCAGAACCTCTATGGTCCAAGATTTAGACAAACAAGTAAAAACGGAGATTCACTATATCAATGGTTATGTTGTCCAGTATGGAAAGGAACTCGGATTACCAACTCCCTACAATAATTCTATTCTAGAGCAAGTGGAAACCAGAGAAAGAGCCTATCTTTAAATCACCAAATTAATTTTTATTTAATCTAAAAGACGAACAGAAATTTAAACACTACCTACCCAGTTGGATGAGTTCTGAAATCGAGTGATTGGATTCCAAAGCGTGGCGTAATTTTTGTTTGGTCTTAATAGAATACATATTACGTCGGCCGTCTTTTGTTCGTTCGAGAATTTTTGCATCAATGAGGTCTCGAACAATCGCCTGTACAGCCCGTTCTGTTATCCCAACGAGGGAAGCAACGTCCTTAAGCCTTGAGCCTGGATCTTTACTCAAACAAATTAGGACATGGGCGTGGTTGGAAAGAAATGTCCATTGATTCAATTTTGGTTTGTTTTGAGTAGAGTTAGATAAAGATTCTTTTTTGGGCATTTCTATTTCAGTGGTAAGAACAACCTATGGATTGTAAATCAGAAATTTGATTATAGACAACTCGGAATCAGAATTTGGTGCTCTCACATGAGTGCTAAATTCCACTGTGTTCCTCCTACCGCAGTCGTCCCTAAGAATAAAAGTTCTCCAGTTTCCTGGTTGATTTTAAGACGGATTAAATTTCCAGATTTATTCGCCACAAATGCAAAATTGCCTGTGGGATCGATCACCATAAACCGAATGTCGGAAAATCCTGTGGCAACAGAACTAGAATTTTGAATGAATCCAGTAGATGGATCTACTACAAAACAGGTTACTGAACCCACTGATGCATTAACAAAATAGACAAACCTTCCATTAGGATGAACTGCACTTGAATGTGGAACAGCTGAATATGCGACGTCCGCAGTGGTGGATAGACTTCCCGAATCACTATTGAGTTCCAAAACACGAAGGTTTGGAGCAGAACCTACAAAAATATACCTTCCATTTGGATGGAATGAGAACAATGCTTGGCTATCAAAAGAAGGACTCGTCCCTCTTTGGCTCAAGTTTCCAGAAATTGGATCTATAGAATACGATGCAAGTTGTGTAAGAGTTGGGCCAATCGTCAGTAAAAATTTCCCAGTTGGATCTATGGAAACAAATGTTACTGCTAGTGTAGGATAGGTTGTTACGGGCGTTAACGTACCACTGCTTCCGATCGTATACTGACTCACAAGATTGGCGGTTTCATTTGCGATATAGAGAAATTTACTATCTAGAGAGATCGCAATATTTCTTGGATTAGAACCCGTGACCACAGCTGGAGCAAGTACAGAAAGGGAGCCATCATTGCTATTGATACCAAATTGTGAAATTGTGTTACTATCAAAATTACCTGTGTAGAGATAACGACCAAAAGGATCAACTGCTATGCCTGTAGGCGAAACTCCAGTTGGTTGGGTATTTAACCAAGTTACATCACCTGTTAAATGGTTAAATGAAGCAATTGCAACTAAATTTGAATCATCCAAACTCGCATATAAATATCCCGAAAAAACAGTGACGGGGCAAGTAACAGAAATATTTTCTCCAGGAATTTTTGCTTGAATGACTGTTTTCCCATTGGAAACTCCGCTAACCAAACCCGATGAATCCACAGTGGCCACAGACTGGTTTGCGGAACTCCATTCTATACCAGAAGCGGATGAAGCTCCCGAAATAAAGATAGTAGCATTAAGTTTTTCCTTTGTTCCGCGTTTGATTCCTAAAAAATTTTTATCCATGATTATTCTTTTTTCATTAAACAAAAGTAGTGCGAAAAAAGGATTTATTTTGGATTTAGAACTATCTTGCCATAACAATCTTTGCACAAGTGGATTAGCTAAACAAGCGCTAGCTGTAATTTGCGTTACAATAAGTAACAATAGAAATAAATAATGTCTACCCAACCAAACCTCTACATGATCTCAAACAAAGCTCATAAGGAAAGGTTCCGAATCGGACTCGTAAATCTCAAGAAAATTCTTTGGCAGAAGGCAGAGAAAAAGGGCTAAATAAAATTTTATATCCGAAATTCCGCTACCATTTCGAATTGAGAATTGAAGTAAGCTCACGAAAGACTTGTTATATTTTTTTGAACATTCGTAATGAAAAAATTCTTGTCTAGGATGTCCCAATGATTCTATCTTCTATTAGTGAAATGAAATTGAATCCACGTTATTTGTTTCTTTCGATACTTGCACTTATCTGTTTAGAATGTACGCAAACAAAATTAGCCAATCCCTGCGATCCCGAGTCAGATCAATATTTTACACAATTGATAGTATCGTCTGCTACAGAATCTGGGTATTGTCTCGGTCAAATAGTAAACGGCGGCAATCCGTATCCTTTTTCCGATTTTACATTTTATAAAAACATTCCCGTTTCTATACTTCCCAAAAGCAGTCGGAGTTCGGAAATTCGTTTGATACCTCCTCCACCGGAAGGATTGGTCTTAGATAGTAGCAATGGTATTCTTTCTGGCCAACCCACATTTGCTTCTGAAAGAATTAGATACAGGGTCATACGCAGAGGAGCTGAGGTTGCTCAAATCACAATTGAAGTTCGAGACTTGATTGCATCTCAAGTGTATGGTCAGTTTGGAAATCTGAATTCTAATGTGGAGAATAACGATGGATTTGGTGGCCTCGGAGTAGCAAATTCCGGGAATCTATCTTTTCCAGACCAAATTG
The DNA here is from genome assembly GCA_025457985.1 of Leptospira sp. Lineage (GTDB taxonomy): Bacteria > Spirochaetota > Leptospiria > Leptospirales > Leptospiraceae > Leptospira_A. Next base: position 781 of record JALOTI010000166.1, on the reverse strand, counting down.
CAACGGATGATACATTGGGCTTATTTAGTTTATCCGGATCTAGGATTTTATATTTTCCATCAGGAGAATTCAATCAAGCAACCAGAGTGTATGGCCAAAAGAATGTTTTTTCATGCGATATTCCGAATCTTTCTGACGTAAATAGCTGTTTGGCGGGCCCAGGTCCCACTGCTGAAACCCTGCACACACCACGAGGTTTGATTTTTACCAAAGACGGTAACCTTGTTGTATCGGATAACCAAAATCGAAGAATTCTTTCTTTTGCATCAAATGCAACGAATGCGAGTAGAGTCTTTGGTCCGACCGACTTTAATACGCAAGGTGGAGTCGGAACTTCCATTTCAACCTACAATTCCCCCTATGGTTTAAGTGAATCACCGAAGGGAGGTTTCTATCTGGCGGATCGTCTTGGTCGTCGCATTTTGTATTTTCCAAAGGACTCAACCTTACCTACAGAAGTTTACGGACAGCCTGATTTCAATTCAAATGGGGCAAATCAGTCCGCATCCGGTCTCAATTCTCCAAGAGCTGTGGTTGCTGATTCTAGGGATGGAATATATGTAGCAGACACAGATAACAATCGTGTATTGTATTTTCCGCCAGGAAGTAAGGTCGCAGAACGCGTATATTGTCAAAGCACGTTCTTTAACTCAGCTGGCTCTGTTTCTGTGACAGGACTTTTTAGTCCGGGTGGTGTGGCCCTGGATCAGAGCGAAAACTTGTATGTGGCAGATACAGGAAGTTCTCGAGTGCTTATTTTTCCAAAAACGGATCAAACATC
>JALOTI010000165.1 GCA_025457985.1 Leptospira sp. | reverse complement strand
AGATTTTAAGAAAAAAGGCCTTATTCTATAACTGTTTCAACTTTTGACCGCATACCACTTGTTATGTAGTCATATAAAAATTCACCTGTTATAACACCGGGAATAATTACCTTTTGCGCACCATCGGCCATCAGCTTCTTGGCTTCTGCAGGTTCGTCTCCCGTAAGGATGATTTTTGCATGTGGTGCCAGTTTACTTAAAGTCGAAAGTAGTCTTGTGTTGTTTGTACCTTTAAGAAAAGAATCAGAGATCGTACAAACGACCATGGACGCATCGTGTAATCCAATATGAGATAAGGATTCTGGATGTGCAAGGTCTGCGTAGGTCCATTGAAATCCTTTTTTGATCAAATCCTCTTTGAATGCGGGATTGTAGTCAGCAATGATGATTCGTTTGATGAGGGATGGCGAAAGATCTTCCAAATATTGAACAAACGCACGTGCAATTCTAAAATAACCTAGAATGATGATGTCTCGAACCATCCCATCGCCGTGAGAACTACCTGCTTGGTCTGGATTTCCAGTTGATCCTGCTTTTTCTGCAGATTTATCAGAAATACCAATTTTAGCAACCAAACGCTCCATAACAGCCGCTATCTGGTGGTTAAAAAGAATGATATAAGTAGATAGTACCGAAGCAATGATTGTTGAGGTAAGTATCACCGCTTGGAGTTTTCCTGTTACGTGATCAAACCCAGCTCCAAGCGCCAAAATAACAAGTGAAAATTCTGAGATCTGAGCAAGATTAAGTCCAGTTAAAAAACCGTTTCGGACACCTGTTCCAAGTTTAATGATAATTGGCGCTACGGTTAAAATTCTAACAACTAACATAATTAAAATGAGAGCCATAGAAATTCCGATCACCTCAAGGCTAGGCAAAGGAACCTTTAATCCAAGTGCGACAAAAAATAGGGTTACAAAAAAATCTCGAATACCTATGAGCTTTGACATTACATCCGCACCATAAGGAAATGCAGCAATACTCATACCAGCTACTAAGGCACCCATTTCTTTGGAGAGTCCAGCTTCTCCCGCGATCCCACAGATCAAAAAACACCACATTATCGATGTTAAAAGAATGAGCTCGGGACTGCTAGCACATGCCTTATACACGCGAGCAAGTACGTATTTGCTCACACTGAAACTAAAAACGATTAAGAGAACGATGATTCCTACTGAACCTAAGATCTTTAGTATTTCTGGATTGTTGAGGTTTGGTTGAACTCCCATAAAGAGAATCGCCCAAATATCCTGGAAAACCAAAACTCCAACAGTTAACTTTCCCGAAAGAGTGTTAATTTCAACTTTATCTTGGAGAAGTTTAACAACAATTAGTGTAGAGCTTAATGACAATGCAACAGCGATATAGAGAAGATCAAATTTTTCGGTACCTATCGGAAGACCAAGAAATGGAAATATCGAATAAACGAAAGCAACGGACAAAGTGAACTGCAGTATTCCGAGTAGGAACATGGATTTTCCCATTTTTGCTAGTTCGCTTAAATTAATTTCAAGACCGATGATAAAAAGAAGCAGGATCAGTCCAATTTCTGAAATAAGCTCTATGCTAGCTTCATTTGTGACAAGCCCGAATCCCATCTCTTTTCCTAAGATGGCACCTCCAAGGATGTATCCTAAGATTAATGGCTGTTTGAGCACGCGGGCAATATGACTGAGAATCGTTGCAAATACAATACTTAAACCAATATCCGTGAGTAGGGACTCTTCACCGTGCATGTAAACCTTCTTCTGTGAAAAAACTAAAGCCGATCTCTTTATCTAAAAGCCGTATTTTTTTTAAAGTGAAAATTGGTTTTATGGAAGGGGATTTATATGTAAACTTGCGGCGACAGCTGCTTGGTAGTGTGCAACAGAAACATGGTGGTCAAAGAGAGCCTTTATTTCTCGTACAGCGGCCTCGGCACTCGTTTGTTCTCTAATATTTACAAATAGTAAATTCGAATCTCCCAAATTGAATCGGTCCCGCTCTAGAACTTCTAATTTGCGAGCGAGCTCCACTTCGTTTTTAATTACATCCACTCGTTTTGCAGAGGCGATAACTTCTGAAATGGAGTCTTGGACTTCTGTCATAATTTTGTCTTTGGAAAATTGATACTCCTGGTCGAGCTGAGCGACCCGCGCTTCGGCAGCTCCGATTTGACCCCTAGGTCTTCTGGTTTGGATAGGAACATTTAATATGATGGAGGCTTCGAGCTCGGGTTTAGACCTGACGACGGAACCGGGACCCATATCTTGGGAACCTGCAACCATTAAATCAACTTGAGGCTTGAGAGAGTTAAACCCCATCTCTTGGTCGATTCTTGCCTTGTCTCGTTTGAATTCGTAGTCTTTTAGCTCGGGTCTAAATTTCCATGCTAATTTAATACTATTCTCCATATCGATTTTCTTGTAGTCGATAGGAATTGGAAATCCAATTGGCAATCGGTCTGTCGTTGGAAGGATGAGTGTTCCGTCGGGCTTTCGTAAAAACAGAGACAGGTCAATAGCCGCTTTTTGTAACTCTCGTTCAGCGGCGACAAATTGAGATTCTCTTTGTAATATTGCTCTATCGTTGTCTGTTCCCTCGATTTTCGGAAGGTCTCCAAGTTTGATTCGATCATAGATCTGAGTTTGACGATTTTTAGCAAGAGCTAACAAATCTTTAATGACAAGGTATTCTTGGCCTGTTGCAACCCATTTCCAATAGCGTTTGGTTGCTTCTTTTATAACCTCAATCTTTAATTTTTGTATAGAGAGCTCCGCCAACTTTCGATCTATGTCCGCTTTTCTAAGATCCGCCCTATTTTTATCAATCTCACGGTTCCGCATAAGAGGGAAAATAGCACCTGCTCGGACTTCTCCATAATCATTTGTTTGGCGACGACCATCGTAAACAGGAAAAGTTCCCCTGCCGATTCTGTATCCCGCAAAAAAAGATGTTCCACCTAACGGAGTTGGTTTTTCGAACATAGCATCGGCGGCATTGTTTGTATAATAACCAATGGGTTTGGTAGTCCCCATGGATTTGAATTGAAGGTCAAAAGCACCTTCAGCTGCTAAGTAGTTGTATTCTGCTTCAGATAGTAATTTTTCTGCGGCAAGTACCAGCGGATAGGATTTGTCTACTGCCTTCAGTAGCTCATCTAAACCTAAAACTCCCGGTTGTTTGAATATATAATCTTCTGCATAGATATTTGGACCATGCAGAGATTCGAAAGGATCCTTTTTGGGATCTGCATTAATTGCATTCACAAAAAACATCCCGTATAGACAAAAGATCGCGAATAAAAACATATAGAAATGTTTCATTTTCCCTTCTGGTCTCCACTAGAATCGTTATCTAGTAATTTTTTCATATCAGGATCGTCCATGGGTAAGTTAGGTGGAAAGTCGTTGAACCTTCGCCAAAGTTCAAAACCAACACTCACACGGTTGAGAAATATCCAACCTTTCGCTCGCACTCCTTGCCTTAGATAACGACTGGATGGCCATTCCCGATCCTCTCTATCAGGCATAACAAGCACACGAAAATTCCCCGAACCATTATCTGTAACGTCAACGAGTTTTACCACACCGCCAAAAGTACCCACTGCTGTTTCTGGCCAACCGCTGATTTGTAAAACTGGATATCCTTGGAATTGTAGTCTGACTTTTCGTCCTTCGCCGACAAGTGGGATATCATTTCCAGATATAAATAGTTCTACTGCTTTGTCTTCCGAATCAGGCACAAGAATTGCGACTCCATCGCCTTCTTTCACCTGTTGTGTATCAGGGTTTACTAAAATTCGCATGATGGTTCCATCTCTTGGCGCAAATACTTCTTGGTTTTGCTGGCGAGACAGTCGAGCTTCCAATCGTGGTAAATCTTCTAACACCCTTGCGACTTCGGATTGGGCGGTAGCGAGTGCAGCTTTCGCATCGTTAATCGCAGCTTCTCCATCTTGTTGTGCTTTTCCAGTGTCACTATTGAGTGCACGTTCTTCTTTTACAGCTGCATCATACGCAGCCTTAGAACGATCCAGTCCTGTCTCTGCATTTGCATAATCAAGTTCAGCAAGTTCCAGAGCTCTTTTCGATGTAAGGCCTTTTTCTAGAAGCTGTCTTTGGCGGTCCAAGTTGAGTTGAGCTGTTTTAAAAGCTGCCTTAGCCGCATCAACTGCCTGTTCGCTGGCACGAACCCTGTCCTTCGCCATCATTCTTCTGGAATCAGCTGCACTAACCGCATTACCCATGGAAGAACGTAAACTCAAAATTCGCGATCTAATTGAATCTTCTCTGACTCTCGCAGCATCTAATCTTTGTAAGAGGGCATTTTTTTCTTCACGAATCCTGTTTATAAAATTTGGATCATTATCAGAAATATCAATGATTGGATCACCTTTTCTAACTCTTGTTCCTTCGTGAACATGCCATTTTACTACGCGACCACTAATAGGTGATTCTATTACTTGTTGCCTATCCAAAGGCGCATAAGCAACGACTCTTCCAAATCCCATCGTCGTCTGTTGCCAAGGAACATAGATTAAGATCAGAATAGATAGGAAAAAAATTAATGTAAGTAGATAGGCAAGGGACTGCGCCGGCACCGCTGTTTGAACCAGTCGAAAGGACGGTAAATCGTGTCGGAGTTTCCATTTACGTGTTGTACTCGTTTTCATAGAATCACCTTATTTAACCGATTTTAATGTGTGAGATTTGTGTTCTAACTTCAGGATTTGATCCATTTTAGAAAGTACTGCTTGTGATTTAGAAACGACAAACACAGTCCAGGGTCTAGGTTTTTTCAAAATTAGTTTTAAGCAGGACTGAGCCATTTCGTTGGGGAGAATGTCCAAGTTTCCATCAATAAGCAAAAGCCTCGGATTTCCAAGTAACGCCCTTGCGATTGTTATCATATTAGCTTGGATTGTATCAAAGGGATAACCAAATGTTAGCAAATGTGTATGTATTCCTTGTGGGAGTTTTTGTATGGTATCCCAAAAGCCTAGTTCATTCAAAACTTCCCGAATTTGGATTAAACTTATGTCTTCGCGACCAACCCTCAGGTTTTCTAAAATACTTCCCTCAAATACCTCATTTCCACGAACTAAATAATTTGCCGCTTGGATTTGGTGATAAGACACTTCCTGAATGTTTTGATTGTCATATTCTACAAGTCCGTGTTCGGGTTGTCTCAAGGCCGATATTAAATCCAAAAGAATCTGGGAATCATAAGGTGAATCAGTTACAATACCCACTGCTTTACCGGGACTTACCTTTAGATTGAAATGGTCCAGTATCGGTTGGTTATTTGGAAGTGTATAGCTAACATCAGTTAATTGAACGCCAATTGGTTCATTTGTGCTTTCAAAAATCAGTGGTTTACTGTTTACAGTTGGTACTCACTATATTAATATGGCGGTATACTTAGTTGACCTGGAACTCCTGGGATGAAAGAATGCTGTCCAGATTGTAAGTCTGGCACT
>JALOTI010000164.1 GCA_025457985.1 Leptospira sp. | reverse complement strand
TTCACAGAGCTAACACCAGGAATTACTTCGAATGGGATTCCTTCTTTTTCCAAGGACTCCATTTCTTCCGCAAGTCTACCAAAGATTGAGGCATCCCCACCTTTGAGTCGAACGACTCGCTTTCCTTTTTTTGCCCATTCTAAGATGAGAGAGTTGATTTCCGTTTGAGTCCGTGAATGTTCGTCTGCGCGTTTTCCTACAAAAATGGCAACGCATCCTTTTGGAAAAATATCCAAAAATTCTGAATCGAGCAAAGCATCGTACAGAATGACCTCTGCCGATTCAATTGCTCTCTTCCCTCGGAGGGTTAGAAGGTCAACAGGGCCTGGACCTCCACTCACAAAACTAACTGAGCCAAATTCCGTCTTATTGGAGGACATCTCTGTTATATCCTGCAATTCTTTCGAGATACGTCAAGTTATTGCAGAAAACTTTTCGCATTTTGTCCAGTTTTATAGTTTACGGAGGAAAACTTCTGGAAAAACATTCAATTTAATAGACTTTTCGGACGCTTTACTGGAGTCGACTGTTCGAAAAGCAATCCCCCGTCGAAAAGGTTTTTATGCTATCTGATGACAAACGCTCCAAATTTCTCCAGCTCTTAAAAGAATCGACTAAAGATGAATGGGTCTGGATGTCCGGTTATCTTTCCGCACTGACCCAAGCATCCCTTGCGGGTGGAAGTGTTGACATTTCTATAGAAACCCCCGTCAGTCTTTCGGGAGAACGAGGTCTCGGTGATCTAAAGGCGGAACCAATCCAATGTTCCGTTGTTTATGGTACGGAAACAGGGAATTCAAAAAAACTGGGAACGGAACTTGTAAAAAAATTAAAAGAACTCGGTCACAACGCAAAGCTAAAAAGTACGGATACGTACAAAGCAAAAGACCTGAAAGAAGAACAATACCTTTTTGTCGTCATCTCCACACACGGTGATGGAGAACCGCCGCAGGCAGCCAAACCATTTATACAAATTCTCAATGACTGTAAGGACAAACTAACAAATCTTAAGTTTGCTGTGCTCGGGCTCGGAGATACAAGTTATCCACTCTTTTGTCAAACAGGAGTAGATGTTGACACAATATTAGAGAAGTTAGGTGGGTCAAGAATTCTCACTCTTGGCAAATGTGATGTAGATTACGATCTAGTTGCAAAACCTTGGATGGGAGAATTGATTTCCGTCCTGAACCAAAAAACAAAAACTGCTACTACACAAACACAATCCAATATAGGTGTTGTTAAGGAAAAAAAAGCATCTAGTGGAAAAGTCACTTACGAGGGTGTAGTCCAAACTAATATTGTGTTAAATGATATAGGTGCGACAAAAAGTACCAGACATATTGAGATCAAATCCAATTCGTCAATTGAGTATGAAGCTGGAGATAGTGCTGGATTTATTGCTTTTAACCGTGAGGAAGAAGTCTCGCGCATATTGGATTTGCTTAAAGTGCCCAGAGAAACTCGTGTTAACTTTAAGGATGAAACATGGATGGCATATGATCTTTTCCAAAAAAAGTTATCCATTCGATTTTTGCCCGATCGGGTTATCAAAAAGTATGCAGACCTGGTTCAAAAAGATATACCAAGTGGAAAACAAGATTTGGATGCAATCTTGACTTTGTATCCCAAGGAGACTGGATTGAATATTCAGGACTTGGTATCCATCCTTGAGCCGATTGTTCCAAGATACTATTCAATAGCTTCCTCTCCCTCCTTTCATGGGGAAGATGAGATTCACCTAACAGTAGCGGAGGTAGAAATCGAAACATTTACTGGACCAAAGTCAGGTTTTTGTTCGGGATACTTAGCTGATTTACGTGAGGGTGATAAGGTTTCCTTTTTTATCCAAAAGAATACAAGTTTTAAATTACCTGCACCTGAAAAGGATATCATCATGATTGGTCCTGGTACTGGGATTGCTCCATTTCGTGCGTTTCTTTTTGAGAGGGAACAATCGGGAGCAAGTGGAAAGAATTGGCTTTTCTTTGGCGAAAGAAATTTTGTCTCGGATTTTTACTACCAAATAGAATTTCAAGGGATGATGGATACAGGTTTACTCACTCGGTTGAATACTGCATTTTCCAGAGATACAAAACAAAAGGTCTATGTGCAAGATCGTATGTGGGAAAATAAACAAGAGTTACTCAATTGGATTCAAAATGGAGCAATCCTTTACGTTTGTGGCTCTAAAGATCCAATGAGTAAGGATGTCGACGCAAAGCTTGTCGAGATTCTTGCGGAAAGAAACTTTGAGACAGAACTTCCCGCTCTGGAATATTTAAAATCTTTAGAAGAATCTGGCCGTTATATAAAGGATGTATACTAATGTCAAATACGGAAAAAAAAGAATCTCACGCAGAAAAGGTAAAACGTGTTAGTCGAGGTCTTCGAGGAACTTTACAAGAGAGTTTAAAAGACGAACACACTGGTTCTTTGCGACCTGATGATCAATTACTCCTAAAATTCCATGGTATGTACCAACAAGATGATAGGGATCGTCGTGACGAACGGGCCGCAAAAAAATTGGAAAGACTTTATTCTTTTATGATTCGTCTCCGAATTCCTGGTGGGATGATCGGTCCCGTTCACTGGGAAGCTTTACACAATGTGGCTGGCGAAAATTCCACGGGAACGATTAAAATTACAACGAGACAAACTGTTCAGCTCCATGGCATTTTAAAATCGAAAGTTAAACCTACCATAAAAGCATTTGATTCAGTCTTTTTAGATTCGATTGCGGCATGTGGAGATGTAAATCGAAACGTTACTTGTACTTCGAATCCAGCAGCAAGCCCTATCCACAAAGAAGTGTTTGGTTATGCAGGGGAAATCAGCCGTAGCCTTTTGCCAAAGACTAGAGCATATTATGAAATTTGGTTGGATGAAACACAGATTGCCGAAAAGGAAGAACCCGAAGATCCACTCTACAAACAAGTTTACCTCCCAAGAAAGTTTAAGATTGGAATTGCAATTCCTCCTTATAACGATGTTGATATTTTCACCAATGATATTGGGCTTATCGCGATAATTGAAAATAATACATTGGTTGGATTTAATGTCGCAATTGGTGGGGGCTTAGGAACAACTCACGGAAATCCCGATACATATCCTCGCCGTGGCACAGTGATAGGTTTTGTTTCTAAAAAGGATATTCTAAAAGTTGTTTATGAAATTGTAACTGTCCAAAGAGATTTTGGAAATAGAGAGGATCGTAAACTTTCCAGACTTAAATATACATTGGATCGACTTGGCGTTGAATTTTATAAACACGAGGTCGAAAAACGATCGGGAATTAGTTTTTTACCAGAAAAAGAGTATAAGTTCACAACTCGTACAGATGATTTTGGATGGAAACAGGATAGTGCGGGTAACTGGCATTATACTGTCTTTGTGGAAAATGGAAGAGTTTGTGATGAAAATGGATACAATTTAAAAACTGCTCTTTTGGAAGTTTCAAAAACAAGAAGAGCTACATTCCGATTTACCTGTAACCAAAACTTAATTCTTTCGGATATCTTTCCAAAAGATAAAGATCTCATTGAGTCGATCCTTGTTAAATTTGGTGTTCATAGAAAAACAAATGATACATCTCCTATTCGAAAAAACTCAATGGCCTGCGTCGCGCTAAACACTTGTTCTTTGGCATTAGCTGAAGGACAGCGATATCTACCAAGTTTAATCGATAAAATTGAGAATTTGCTTGGCAAACATGGTTTGGGTTCTGAGCCGATTACCATTCGTATGACTGGGTGTCCAAACGGATGTGCAAGACCTTATATATCTGAGATTGGGCTCGTTGGTACTGCGTATGGACGATACAATCTCCATCTGGGTGCTGATTTTGAAGGCTACCGATTGAACAAGAAGTATAAAGAGGATTTAGATGAGTCCAAAATCCTAAATGAATTGGACACGCTATTTGATCGATTCAAAAAGGAACGAAAGGATAGCGAATCGTTTGGGGACTTCACTAATAGAATTGGAATTTTAAATTAGAGAAGACTGCAAACAAAATATACCAGCGGTTCAAAGTAAAAGAACCATTGGTATATTAAAATATAATGTAAGTCTCTATTTCAACATTCCTGCCGCAACGGTTTGATTGGTTCCTTCATCGATTAGGATAAAACTTCCAGTGCCACGAATCTTTTCATAGGGATCGTAGGCGACGGGTTTTGCCGTTCGGATGCTAACCTGACCAATTTCATTTAGATTCAAACGATCTGCTTCTACTTTTTCATGGGTCTGTGTATCTACCCGGTAGTTGAGTGAACGAATCGATGCTTTCACAACGTTTGTGGATTGTCGAAAAAGATATTTGTTACCTGGAACCATCGCCTTTGTATCCATCCAGCAAATCGTTCCTTCTAGATCTTGGCTTAGAGTGGGCTCTGCATCGGACCGAACAATCATATCTCCTCGGCTAACATCTATGTCATCTTCCAACTGAACTGTGACTGACATTGGGGAAAAAGCTTCTTTTACTTTTCCATCGAAGGTATCAATTTCTTTGATTTTGGAGCGTAGACCACTCGGAAGAATCGTCACTGGATCTCCCACTGAAAAATGACCACTTCGTATCTGGCCCGCATAACCTCTGTAATCGTGGTACTCCGTCGTTTGAGGTCGAATTACGTATTGAACGGGGAATCGGGGCGCAGGATTATCTTCTTCCGTATGGATTTCTATATCTTCTAAAAAACCAAGTAATGTGTTTCCTTTCCACCATGGCATTTCTTTGGAAAGATCTACCACATTATCACCTTTTAGCGCTGAGATGGGAAGGAAATGGATCGATTTTAAATTTAGGTCTTTTGAAAACTGGAGGTATTGCTCCTTTATCTTAAGGAAAACTTCCTCAGAATAGTCTACCAAATCCATTTTGTTTATACATACAACGACATAGGGTAAACGGAGAAGGGATACTATGTATGAGTGTCGATATGTTTGTTCAATTACTCCCTTTCTTGCATCGATAAGTAATATCGCAAGATCCGAGTTAGACGCACCTGTTACCATATTTCTTGTGTATTGAACGTGACCTGGTGCATCAGCAATGATAAACTTCCTTTTCGGAGTAGAAAAGTATTTGTAAGCGACATCGATAGTAATCCCTTGTTCCCGTTCGGCTTTCAATCCATCGGTAAGTAAAGCTAAATTGATTTCACCATTTACCTGACCCGCTCTTTCAATTGCCTCTAACTGGTCTATAAAAACCGATTTGCTGTCATAAAGAAGTCTACCAATCAATGTGGATTTTCCATCATCCACACTTCCTGCCGTAATAAATCTAAGGATGTCCATTAAAAATAACCGCCTCTTTTCCGTTCTTCCATCGCTGCTTCCGATCGTTTGTCATCAAGCCTCGATCCTCTTTCCGTGGTTCGGGAAGTTTGGATTTCGAAAATAATATCATCAACTGAGTTTGCTTCTGATTCAACAGCTGCCGTGCAGGTCATATCGCC
>JALOTI010000163.1 GCA_025457985.1 Leptospira sp. | reverse complement strand
TTTGTCCAAAGAAAAAGATTTTTTGCCTATTTGGAAATCCATGGAGGACCATCGCAATTTAGGGCAGGAATCACCAGTGTTTAAATACACGGCCTATATCACGAATGCAAATGTAAACCGCTATAACTTTAAAGAATATAGTGAGGAAGTTACCTCCAAAAATAATTTTTTACAATACTATTCGTTATATAGTCTTCCAACAGCACTACAAAATTTATTTCGAATTATTATATTAATTCCAATCGGAGCCTTGGTCTTATCCATTGCGAGAAACTTAATCGGGATTCCTACATTTGGTATCTTTACGCCTATTCTGCTTTCAATGTTTTTTTATGAAACCAATTTGATATTTGGCATTTCCTTCTTTTTGTTTATGATTGGTTTGGGTTTTTTTGAAAGATATGCTCTCGATAAATTTTATCTATTAGCTGTGCCAAGGCTTTCCATACTGTTAACGATCACAGTTTTAACGCTTATTGTTTTTTCTATTTTGAATGAATCCGTTGGTCTATTCGGAAATTTAAGTGTAACGTTATTTCCGATAGTGATAACAACGATTTTTGTTGAGCGATTTTCAATTATGATAATAGAAGAAGGAATTTTGAACACCTTTATTACTTTAGGTGGTACTCTTTTCATTGCTCTAATTAGTTATATGTTGTTTTTCTTTGGTTCTTTGCAGATTTTATTTTTTACACATCCTGAGTTACTTTTGATTATTATTGCCTTCCAAATACTTATCGGTCAATATAAAGGTTACAGGCTTACAGAGTTGTTTCGATTCCGAGAGATTTTTCGATAAATTAATAAAACTATAATGATTTCTATGTTTCGAAAGTATAAAGAGTTTGGTATTCTCGGGATCAATCAGAGAGTCGGAGAGTTTATTCTTCCCAAAAATCCAAGGAAGTATTTCCCATTGGTAGATGACAAATGGAAAACCTTCGAACTTGCCAAATTTCATTCATTACCTATGCCAAAACATTTTGGTAAAATTGATGCTTTTGGAGAAGTAAAGGATTTTTATTCTTTGTTAGATGGAAATAAAAACTTTGTTATAAAACCGGCGAATGGCGGAATGGGAAATGGTATTTTGGTCATACAAAATACTTATGAGACTTCATCAGGTATCAGAACTTTTGAAAAATCCGGCGGAAAATTTCTTTCGGAAAAAGATCTCAGACATCATATCTCTGGAATTCTTTCCGGATTGTACTCGTTAGATGGAAACTCCGATACCGCCATTTTACAGGAAAAATTAGGTCTCCATCCTTTTTTCCAAAACATAAGTTTCCAAGGAATTCCAGATATCCGCGTTATAGTATATTTAGGATACCCAGTGATGGCAATGTTACGACTCCCAACAAAGGATTCAGGTGGTCGTGCCAATTTGCATCAGGGAGCTATTGGCGTTGGTGTTGATTTATTAACTGGGACTCTCAGTTCTGCAGTGCAGTATGATAAAAGGATTTGGAAACATCCAGACACCCATGTGGAATTTGATGGTTTAGTTCTACCTTTTTGGAAACAGATTCTAGTGATGGCAGCTCAGTGTTTTGAAATATCAAATCTAGGTTATCTAGGCGTTGATATTGTGTTAGATGAGAAAAAGGGACCCGTCCTTCTGGAGATGAATGCTAGACCCGGGCTTGGAATTCAGATAGCGAACCGTATGGGTTTGTTACCTAGACTGAAACTTGTGGATCAAATGCAGAACTGGAAACTCAGCCCTGAGGATAGGACTGAGCGCGTGTTGGATCTGCTTAAACAGAGGTTAGCTTAGTTTCCTGTTTTCTGTTTGCGAGAAAGTATTTTTTATCGAGGAAAGCCATAATTCCAAAAAGGAGAGAAGTGTAGATGATATCACCAGCAATCGAATTTTGGAAGAATGGAATAGCTAAGGTGAAACAGGTTGTGAGTCCTGTCCAGTCCAGACTATACATTCCGGATGTGAGCCAGACCGCTAGATTTGTCGTAACAAAAAATACCAACGATCCGATCACAGTTGCAATGGCAGTTCTTGATTTGGAGTTTTGCAATTTGCTTCCTACATAAGCGGATCCTGCCATGAGAAGATAGATTAAACCCATCAGGCTGTGGAACCCTAAAACTAAATCGGAAAGGAACATCGCGAGAAGCGGAACCAATATCGCTAACCTACGGTCGGAAAGAAAGGCACCAGAAAAAAGAGATACTGCCAAAATAGGAGTAAAGTTCGGAGGGTGTGGTAGGATCCGGCTCATTGCCGCGATAAGAACCATTAAAACCACTAGGAAAACACGAGATTGGAACATAAGGATAGACTTGCCAAGGGGGGGGGAGTTCGCAAGAGAAAATTTCAGTTTGCTTTGCAAGCACCCCTCGAAAAAAACAAATTGTGAACCCACCAAATTTTTCATCTCCCATTCAAAATCTTCTAAAACTTGCCTCAGATTTGCGGGGAGAAGGGGGTTGCCCTTGGGATCAGGAACAGACGCATTCTTCCGTAATACCGCACCTACTCGAAGAGGCATATGAAGTTGTGGATACGATTGAGGCGGGGGATGATTCGCACCTAAAGGAAGAATTGGGGGACTTGTTATTTCAAGTCGTATTTCACTGCCAACTTGCAAAAGAACGGGGAGCGTTTGGATGGGAAGATGTGGTCCAAGGCATTTTTGACAAACTTGTATTTAGACACCCGCATGTTTATGGTGAGATAAGTTTGAATTCTGGTACTGAGGTACTCAACCAGTGGGATGAACTCAAAGCCAAAGAAAAGGAAATGAAATCGGGAAATAAAATAAAGACCCAACTGTCCCATACGTTAGATGGAATTCCCAAGGCTCTACCTGCAATCCAGAGATCCGAAAAAATTCAGAAAAAGGTCGCCAAACAAGGATTCAACTGGCCAACGATCGCCGGCGTTTTTGAAAAATTTAAAGAAGAAATTCGCGAATTAGAAGTTGAACTGACCAAAACGAATGCTATTTCAAATAAGAAAGCAGAATATGATGAAAAAACAGAAGATGAGTTAGGTGATCTTTTTTTTCTTTTAGTCAATCTTGCCCAAAAGTTATCTATTGATCCAGAAACCTGTCTACGAAAGGCCAATCAAAAGTTCGAAAGGCGCTTCCATTCATTAGAAGAAATGGTTCAGTTAGATGGAAAACAAATCGTTGACCAAAGTCTAGAAGAACTGGATCAATATTGGGAGAAAGCAAAAATGAAAATCAAAAATGAGGTAAACAATTAAATATGAATCCGCAAAAACCTCAAATCTCTCTAGATGAAATTCAAAAAGTCCAAGAGTTATCCAAACCTGCTCTGGATTGGTTACAATCTCAGTTTCCCCCGCAATATGAGATTGAATCATCTGTTTTAGGATCGGTTGCATTTCCTGTTCGATTCGAGGTAAAAATCCAAGGCCACCCTTTTGAATGGGTCGTTTCTGAGTTAGGATCCATTACGCTTAGGCTAGTCACGTTAGTTGGTAATAAAAAACTCCCTCCACCTATTTTTTATTTAAGTGTAGGTAAAACCGAAAGTGGTGAACTTGCCTGGATGGATATCGAGGGAAACGTGATTCCCTTTCCGTCTCCCAGTATTATTCCAATGGTTGATGAAAAGGTTAAACTTTACCTCGATTCAATTCAATCATAGTTTCTCTTCCGTAATCGAGTCCAAAGGAAAGGACCCAAAAATAACAGAATGAGTATTATATTTGGTTCGCTCATTCTCTGTGTGTTATTATCGGGATCTAAAGACTTATTGCTATTTAAAATCTCTTCTTGTTTTTTCTTTAGAGCAGCCTTTTGTGCTTCATTTTCTACCACCAAATAGGATGTATACGGAATCATGATTTTAGAAGAAAAACTTTGTTGGATCATTGGTATCCAATTCTTTTTTGTATTTTCCGGGTGTAGAATGAGAGAATTCCATTTTGCCTGTAAGTTAATTGCTGTGAGCCATTGATTATCAATGTCGTTTGTTTTTGTTAAACTAAAGTCATGTTTTTTTAGGATGATACTTGGCTCTTCACGAATAGATATATATTCCTTTGTTTGATTTGGCATTGGGTATTCCAATACTGGTAAAGAGAGGATTGGTTTTTTAGAATTTAGAATTGGTTCTTTTGGATTCTTTGATAAAGAATGTGCGATCAGTTGGCCATCCATATTTAAATAATAGAAAACAGAACTTTCAGGACACAAAAATTCGAAATCAGCAAGGTCTTTTGAAAAAATAGAATGATTTGGATTTTCAGTAACTGCGACAATCACTTCATAGTTTTTACTTTGAAACGAATTATATAATGCAGTTTGAATTCCTCGTTCAAGAAAATATCCACCTACAAATGATGCAGATAAAAATTCATTTTCCCAATTTTTTGAGAACATATATGTTGTTATTTGGCTATTTACAAAACTAATCTTAGCATTTTCGAATAGAGATGGATATTCCTTTTTCAATACATTGATTCGTGTCCGGTAAGTTTCTAATAACTTCATTTTGCCTTCGGAGGTATCGACCAAAAAATGAAAGCTCGGTGTTCGATAGATCTTGTTTAATGTTCGTTTTGTCTCTTTGGATACATAGATTAAATTCTCTGTTTCTATGTCCGAGATTTGGTTTGGAATTGGTTTCCCGAGTTGGATAGTATTTCCGGCTAATTCGAAGGTTAAATTTTCCTTATGTATCAATTCGAATCCTGTTTTTCTAATTTCTTTTTTTGCAAAAGGAAACACTCGGAAAATAATTTTATTCCCAGTAAGGTAGTATAAAATACCTGGATCCTTATTTTCGTTGAGAATATTAGAATATACCCAGAGGGCTGATTTTTTCTCAGCCAAAATACCATGTTCTTTCTTGCCATTTACTAATAGATAGTAGTCACTAATCCAAACTCCCGCTGGCAGCTCAAAACTTGATACAAATTCAGCTAGATTACTATTTGTTTGGTTTGTTATTTCTAGATCTATTTGAGTTTTCCAAAATCCTTTACTTTTATCAAAACTGCTTGATTGATCTAATTTGGTGATTTTTACACCTTTCGAAATATCTCTGTTAGGTCTCTCTTGGACTGTACTTTTGTTGAAGTAAATAGAACTCAATAAGTTGAGGTTTTCATTTGAAAGGGTTAGGTTATCTAATACAATCCATTGAAAATAAGCCGTAAGAAAGGGGGTGTGCACGTTAAAGATTGAATTCCTGGACTCTTTGCGGTGAAGAAGAACTGCATCCAATGTATTTTTAAGCGATGATAGACTGGGATTATATTTTTTTGAATAGTCCGGATGATTTAGGTATTCTAGGGCTGTGTGTAAGGTATTTCTATGAAATAGATTTTGAACTGTTATGATGGAAGGAATAGTTAAAAAAGCTACTGAAAACAATAAAGTTAGTTTTAGCCTCGTCCAAATCATGGAATTGGGTAATATTTTTGAGTGCGAGTACATAACCTATCAAGTTTTTCTCATTGATTTCT
>JALOTI010000162.1 GCA_025457985.1 Leptospira sp. | reverse complement strand
AACCAAACAAAACACAGTTTTCTTCGTTAGAAGATAACACAAATTGTCGGAGGGCCAAGTTATTTTTTTTTTTGATTTCAGTGGAATCCTTTTGGTTTTTCACTTGTTTATTTTGTTTTTCCAAATTAAGTTTCCGTTCTTCTTCTTTTCGTATAGCGACTAACTCCTGATCGGAATACTCTTTGTATACTGTCTTCAAAATATTTGACTTGGGAATATTTCTTGTAATTCCTTTTTCATCAACGAGGATCATTTGTTCTGCATCTTGGCTGATCACCTTGCCTTTCATCACACCACCTGATTTCAATAATACATTTGTCCCGTGAATTGTTGTGAATATTAGAATAGAATAAAAGAGAACAATTTTTTTAAACAAGACCAATCTACCTTAATATTCGTTTTTCTTAAATTTGGAATTTGAACTATTCAAACCAATTTCATGCGAATGAAAAAATAGAACAATAATTAAATGCAAAAGGATGGAAATAAAAAAAGATTCACCAATTCTCCGCTAGTTTTAAAAAAACCTTGCCATTACGGAAATTGTCTTCAGTTTGAGTATTTACTTCTATGGACAAAATAAAACAGCAAATGCTTATAAACCAAATACTCTTTCGCATATCTTTGTTCATCGAAGTTACTTTGATTTTTTCTTTTGCTAGCTGCTCGCCTTTGTATTATTTTCTATTCCAAACTCAAAATCCTGATAAAGATACGGGAGGAGCAACTCAATCTACCTTAGCCCTCCTCTCGCTAACCCAACCAAATGTATCTGTCACATACCCATGGGGAACTTTTACAGACAACAGAGATGGAACCGTCCGATTCATAGGGAATGCAGGTTCCTTTGGAGGCCAAGTCTATACGGAAACAACCCTTACATATGCAAAATGCTCTATAGGTCAAACATGGCTTCCAGGAGATAACTCATGTTCTCCAGATGTTCCAAGCCAAGTGTTTTACTGTCCTGCCAATAATAATTCGTGTAATGATACAGTTACTTTTTTGTTAAATAATTCATTAAGTGCTGCCTATTCCTATTGTGATACTTTAGAATTCGGGGGACGTACCAATTGGCGCGTAGCCACAAAAAATGAATTGAAACTAACCGTTGCTTGTTCAGAAAATCCGACAGATATACCCATCGACAATGATTTGGCTGGATGCGGGGTTATGAAACGATACTATCTCAATACAACGATATTCCCGTTGGCTGGCTCAGGTTCGATTGGCACGTTTTGGACTGCAACTGCACAAAGCGCTGGTGTAGCTTTGTATGTCGATTATACGAGGGGTTACACTACGGGATCTGGAAAAGCTTTTGCCAGAGCTGTTCGTTGTGTATCGGAGCCTTAAAAGTTTTGCTTCAAATCGCAAAATTACAATCAGATCTCTAGATTTCATTTCAATTCACATGAATCTTTTTGATTCTTTTGTTTTCAGATTGAACTCGAAAACTCTTTTGGAATTCAAAGTGAATCTCTTTTGCTTTTTGCAAACTTTGTTCAAGATTAACAACAGGATACGGTCGTTTTGCGATGGCAAACAGAGACTCTTCCTTTCCCCAATTGTGAATCTCAGGAATCGGAGTGTCTTGAAATTCTGGTAACCATTTTTTAATAAAGATAGCATCTGGATCATTTTCCAAACTTTGTTTGTACGGATTGTACATTCTGAGTTGGTGCATTCCAACTGTCCCTGCTTGCATCTGGAACTGGAAATAATGGATTCCAGGTTCAAAATCTAAAAACATCCGAGCTAAATGTCTAGCTCCCGTTCGCCAGTCTTGCCAAAAGACCATTGTTAGAAAGGAGACCAACATCGCTCGCATTCGAAAATTGAGATAGCCAGTCTCCGCCAAACTTTTCATACATGCATCGACTAAAGGAAATCCCGTTTCACCCTCTTCCCATAATTTTAGGAATTGGGGATTCGGTTCTTTTTTGAGTTGGTCAAACGCACGGTTAAAGTTTTCCTTTTCCATCCTCGGTTCTGACTCAAACTTTTGCATCATATGATCACGCCAAAACAGTCGAGATAAAAATCGATCCATCTGAACTCTTATATAACGGTTGCTATCTTCTTGTTTTTTCTTTGTATTTTGATAAACCCATTTCGGTGAAAGATTTCCCCAAGCAAGATAAGGAGAAAGTCTCGAACAGTGGATACGACTCTCTTCAGGTTTGGAAATACATGGACTATACCGTCTAACACGATCACTTAAGAAATCACTCAAAATATTCTTTCCTTCCCGCTCTCCTCCTTTCTGAAACTTAGGATTGTAAAATAAATTAGGATTAAATTCAGGGTATAGTGAATCCAACAGCCACAAAGTATTTGTACGGGGATTTTTCTGTATAGGACGAGACATCCATTCTTTCCAGTTAGTTGGCCAGTCTTTTCTACCAGACTGCAGTCCTCGAACAACATACTGTTGTTTGCATTCTATCCACTGCACACCATATTTCTTACAAATGGTTTGCACTTGCATATCTCTTTGAAAGGTTCGATCATTTCCAACTTCCATATGAGAGATCAGATATTTGGGTGGTCTTGACTGAAAAATAGATTCAAAGAAGGAGACTGCAGATTCCCTATGTAAAAAGAAATGTCCAGGTTTGGGAGATTGACTTGCCCTTAGATCCTCTATCGATTCCCAAACAAAGCGTAGGTGGCGAATATCAGTCGTTGGATCGTTTTCCCATCCAGGTTCCCATAAAAAAAATGGATAAATGGGAAGCCCAAGCGAGATTGCATGTTCCAAAGCTGGGTGGTCGGTCCATCTTAGATCTCGTTTGAACCAAAGCAGAATATAAGGTGCATTTGATAAAGACATTCGATTTCGACACTTCGAGAATTCTTGGTGTATCTCTATGAATCAGACCGATACGAATTTGAATTTAGATTTTTTTTTGGACGCATCTGGGCAAATGTTGGCCAAGAAGAGTTTGTTCAGTATATTCAAAAGTAAATAATCTCTATATGTTTGAATCCATCATCAAAAACATCCTTCTACCAAAAACCGATTCCCATAACCAAAAGGACAAGACCTATCACCAGTGCAAAAAAACCATCTGTAGCATATTCTTCTATATTATCCCAAACAAACTTCGGCTCCTTTCGGGCATTGCTCACCATTCGAACTGGAAGAGATTCTCCTATACGATAAGGAGGTCGATTCCAATATAAATGAGTAGGGAAACTGTACTCTTTGCCTTCTACCTGCACCATAATTTCAATAGAGTGCAACGGCACTTGGTAGCGATCCCGACCCCTCGTAACAAATGATACAACTGTACCTGTGAGAGGGATGCCAAAGATACGAAATTGTATCCACTTGCGGACTGTGTTTATAGCCAAAAGTAACAATACTATAGCAAGTGCAACAAAGAGGCGTGCAATCCAATATTTTGGCTCTTCCATTCGATCCTTTACAATCGAAGATACGCCAAATCCTTTTTCATTTCAACTCGAATAAAAATAGAGTCGCCTAAAGCAGTGGGGATTTCCCATAATCCTGAATGAGTCGAAATTTTTCTGATTCTTTCGGATCATTAAGATTTTGGTCATAGAACAACCGTTACTAAATATTTATGCTCTCCAAATTAAACTCCCAAACTCTACAACAAATCATCTCAGGTACTGACCTTTTTCTAAACCTATCTCAAGAAACAAAAGAACACTTAGCTCAAACGTTCGCAAGGGTCCATGTTGCAAAAAACAAAGTAGTCGTGCGCCAAGGTGAACATGGCGATGCGCTCTACCTTGTTGCCACAGGAAGTTTTAGCGTTTACGTTACAACGGGAGGAAAACAACAGAAAGTAGGAGAGATCAAACCTGGGAGCTGCTTTGGAGAAGGAGCACTTATCACAGACGAACCTCGCAATGCGACTGTTGTCTGCGACCAGGCTGGGACAATTTATCGGATTGGCCGAAAAGAGTTCAAAAAGGCGCTAAAAGACCGACCAGAAGAACTTTCTGCCTTCATCCGACTGATCAGTAGAAGATCAAGGGCATTACATAGAAGTGTATTTCGTCCTGAGCCTCGCCGCATCAAAGAACTCATTTCATCAGTCCCACTTTTTAAAGGTGTCGGTGCAAAACTTATTTCCGAACTAGAGCCGCAAATGGAATGGATTTTCCTACCAGGCGGCGAAACACTAATGAGACAAGGCGACAAGGCGGACGGAATGTACGTCGTAGTGAACGGTAGCCTAGTCTACGAAGTAAAGAATCATCAGAATCGAATTGTCTCCACGGGGTATTTTTCCAAAGGTGACATCATTGGTGAAATCGCTCTCCTAACAGGTGAACCACGAACAGCGACAGTCGTAGCAACACTTTCCTGCGAAATCGTAAAAATCAGCACGTCTGCTTTTGAATCTGTTTTCTCCAAACATCCCCCTAGTATGTTAGCAATCACAAAACTCATAGTTGAACGTTTGACAGATGACAGGATGGGAAGGAGAAGTACTAGACAGGCAAGAAATATCATTACTCTTTTCCCACTACAGAAAGATATATCTGTACGCAGTTTTGCGGAAAGTCTTTCGCAGGCATTAAAAAAATTCGGAAGGACTTCAATAGTAGAAAGCCGTTATCTTAAAAAACAAATTCGAAATACCGAATATGCGGTCTCAGACATACTAGAATCTCTGTATACACTTCAGGATTCTCATGAATTTCTTATCCTTTGCCCTGACTTTGATAACAAACTTTGGACAGAGACAATTTTACATCACACAAACCGTATACTCATGTTATGCGAAGCCAACAAAGGTGGAGGGCTTTCCCCGGAAGAGATACGATATCTCGGGGATAACGAAGACAGTTATGGAGCATTTCGTGAGTTAGTTTTACTATATTCTGATCCGAATGAAAAGCCAAAAGATACAGCTAGCCTAACTCGAATTAGGAAAACAGATGTAGTTAGACATATCCGTACTTACAGCAACCATGGATTTGAAAGCTTAGCAAGGTTCATCACAGGTCGATCGATTGGTTTAGCTCTTGGGGGTGGTGGAGCAAAAGGACTCGCGCATATTGGACTCATGAAAGCCATGCAAGAAGAGAACATCCCAATAGATATGATAGGTGGCACAAGCGCTGGTGCCCTAATGGCAAGTATCTATGCAATGGGAAATGACGCACCTAGTATGGAACGAATCTCTAAGGCTTTGATGAGTGATAAAAAAACATTAAACGATTATACGGTACCCATCGTTTCGCTTATCCGTGGAAAAAAATTCAATACAGTAATAAAGGACTTCGTCGGCGATACATTGATAGAAGACCTCTGGCTTCCCTACTTTGCCGTTGCAACAAGTCTAACCAAAGCCCAGAAAGTCATTATTGATAGCGGTCCTGTTTGGAAAGCACTTCGTGCATCTGCATCGATTCCAGGCGTACTCCCTCCTTTCTACGAAAATAATGATCTCCTAGTAGATGGTGCAATGTTGGACAACATTCCTGGGG
>JALOTI010000161.1 GCA_025457985.1 Leptospira sp. | reverse complement strand
AAAATATCTCAGACCATCTTCAATTTATTGATCGTTATTCGACTCTCTTTGCAGAAGAGGAATACCGCAAAGGCAAACGAAGTAGTTTGCTTTTGGCATTTCTAAAGGGATCATTTAAGGGTTTTTATATGTATTGGATCCGTTTGGGATTTTTAGATGGGAAAGCAGGTTTTGTATTAGCAGTGCTTGGGTTCTATTATAATTTTTTAAAATATCTGAAACTCTATGAAAAGGGCAAGTCAGTCTCGCCTCTCCTTGTTGTGGTTGATCCGGTTCATGATGTAAAGGGCAATATAACCACCCAAAAAAACAGCGACCAAGTTCACATTGGAAAGTTGAGTAGAACCGATCTTAGGTGACATAAGCCACATAATGATATCTCGTATATAATTTTGTAAAGTAGCCACCACAATCAAAGCACCAATGCCCGCCACAAAGGTAGATCCCCAAAACTTTCCAAGGAGATCCTTTCTCTTATAATAATAAAAATAATAGGCACAGGCGGCCGATGCTAAAAAAAAGAATAAAATATCAACGAGGATAGTCCAGGGTTCCGAGGGTGCAGCGAGTGGTAGAAAAATCATTCCGAATACCTTACCTACTCAATTTTCGGACTATACCTCTTTCGTCCATTAGATAAAAAAAAAGAGGCTCCTTTGTATTCTAAACAAACAAAGATTTTTGGCATTATTGGCTACCCACTCGGCCATACCCTTTCTCCGTACATCCATAATACCTTATTTGGTCTTTCTCGTTATGATGGTGTTTACCTCGTATTTGAAAAACCCAACTGGCCGGAGGTGGGAATCTCCCCTCTTTTGGAAATAGGTGTCCGAGGTATTTCTGTCACAATTCCCTACAAGGAATGGGCATTTACACTTGGAACCAAACAATGTAAAGCGAGCCAAACTATGAAAGCCTCGAATACTCTAATTTTTGAAGAAGGTATTCATGCTGTTAATACGGATGGAATTGGAGCCGTACGATCTGTACTCAATTTTGATTCGGGTCTACTAAATCCCAATACAAAAGATTCCGTTTTAGTTTTAGGAAGTGGGGGAAGTGCAAAAGGTATTCTATTTGAGATTGCAGAAACACTAAAGTCAAAATCGAAAGGGAAACTATTCCAGAAAGAAGTTCATATCTTAGCCAGAAACCAAAAAGCAATCCAAGATATTTTTGTTAGTTTAGGAAATCCAGGTTGGCTTAGATCCGTAAGTTTTGAAGAAGTTATGGAGCATAAAAAAAATTATTCATTGCTTGTTCACACAACCCCACTTGGGATGAAAGGTATCCAAGGTGCGCCAATACTACCAAAAACATTTTTCGAAAAATCTCACACCCTTTTTGATATTGTATACAATCCTTTAGAAACAGAACTGGTAAAGTTTGCCAAGTCAAAAAAATCAAAAGTGATTCCCGGCTATCATATGTTACTCCACCAAGGAATCAGACAATTTGAACTCTTTACCGGCATAGAAGCAAAAAAAGTTTGGGTCGATAAAGTAGAATCCTTACTTCATTCTATTTTAAAAAAGAGAAAGTAAATGAATCATAATTTTTTAAATTTTTTGGACACGCTTCAAAACGTGGAAAAGACCAGAAATTTTAATGTTTTTAAGGATTATAGTTTAATCGAACTCTCCAAGACATGGAATGAAATTAGTTCTAAATTTTCTCTTTTATCTCCAATTCGATTTTCCGTAATTGGAACAAATGCAAAAGGTTCTACATCACATTACTTAGCACATCTACTTTCTTCGAAAGAAAATACGGTTGGTGTTTATACATCTCCACATTTAATTTCACCCAAAGAAAGACTCCTTATTTTGAACAATCCAAAGAATGATTCCGATATAGAAGAATTCTTCTCAAATACGTTTTCAAAATATTTAGATAGTGTAAAACATTTGAGTTACTTTGAGTTTTTAACCGTATTTACCTATTTTTACTTTCAATCCAAATCAACAAAATTTGAGATTTGGGAAGCAGGCCTTGGGGGCAGACTTGATGCCACAAAACTCGTGCAAGCTGAAATTATTGTTTTGACTAAG
This sequence comes from Leptospira sp., assembly GCA_025457985.1. Lineage (GTDB taxonomy): Bacteria > Spirochaetota > Leptospiria > Leptospirales > Leptospiraceae > Leptospira_A. The sequence continues at coordinate 3,426 of JALOTI010000161.1, read as the reverse complement.
ATAGGACTTGATCATTCGGAAATCCTTGGTGAATCGAAAGAAAAAATCTGTATAGAAAAATTAGGTATAATTGGTTCGAATACTAAATTTGTATTCGCGATGGATCAAAAAGATCCGCAGCTCAATGAATTGATTCAAACTATCGTTTCAAAACATAAGATTCCGTTTAAAATGATTCAATCTGAATTGGAGGAGGAGGATAATTCCTATCTTCATAAAAATTTTAAATTTGCGAAGTCCATCATGGAACAACTGATAGATGAAAAGTATCTACTACCAACAGATTTGAACAAAAGGCCCTTTACAGAACTCCCAAAACCGAAAGGGAGAATGGAAATTCTTTCCAAGAATCCCCACATCGTTTTTGACCCTGCGCACAATCCAGATGCCATCCGATATTCGTTAAACGAAATCTTCGGGCGTGAGAATCGTATCCACCTTATTTTAGGATCTTTACGAGATAAAGATAGGCAGGGAATTTTGGATGAGATTCAGAAATTTCCCCTACTCTCTGTCTGTTTTTTTGAAGGAGATGGTTTTGGAACCTTTCCTTCCTGTGCCCTGCCCTTCCCGACCCAGACTGCCAAAACAACCACGGATCTTCAGGGATATTTAGAATCCAAAAACGAAGCCATCTTGGTCCTAGGAAGTTTCCGCCTATATCAAATTGTGTCAAAAGTTCTCCAAATTACTACAAAGATGGAAAATTAAACTTTACAAAAGAACTGAGAGGAAAACTGTTCTTTTAGGAAACAACGTTCAGGTTTATGCAGACACCCAAAGAACATACGAGAAAAGAGATCCTAATCGCTGCCCGTGATGAATTCATTCAACTCGGGTTTGAAAAAGCATCGATGCGAACAATCGCAAAAAAAGCAAAAGTCTCCACGAGTAATATTTACAATTATTTCGAAAACAAAGAACACCTACTTACCGAGATTCTAAATCCTGTTTTGCAGGGAATGGAAAAAGCTTTTGAATATGTTTCTCATCCTGATTACTTTGAAAGGCGTTTTAATGACAATTACGAAACCTGGAAAGAAAGATTCAACTTGGCTTTGGAGTACGTGGATTCCCATAGAGAGGAGTTTGTTCTATTGCTCATGAAGTCCCAAGGATCAGAGTTAGAAAACTTCCCCGAACAGGTTCTCACACGACTTACTAAGATAAACTTCCAACAATATCAGGATTTTAAACAGAAAAATCCAAACTTCAAAGGAGAGGTAAATGAATTCATAGTTCGGAATATCCTCTCTTTCTTTTTAAACATCTTTGTCCAAATGATTCGTCAGAATATTTCCAAACAAGAGATGCTAAACTATGAAGATAGTTTTCTCAAATTTTTACATTATGGATATAAAGGATCGATTGCATCTGATCTAAGTTGAATCAGTCTGGTCAGTAGATGAGACCAGAATACAAAATAAAAATTTGTGGCATTCAATCCGTAGAAATAATGGATCTCTGCCAAGAGTTGGCTGTGGATTTTGTAGGACTCAACTTTTCCCCAAGATCCAAACGCCAGATTTCTGAAGCTCAAATCAAAACCCTATTGCAAAAAAGAGGCTCCTCTAATTTTCCGAAAGTAGTCTTTTTGTTTTTTGAAAATGAAGAAAAAGAAATTACTCATCTAACAGAATCGTATAAGCCAGATCGAATCCAATTAATAGCAAACGATAGTTATGTGTCCAAAAATTTCTTTGATGACTTGTATCAAAAAAACATACTTCTTCCTTCGTTTCGAATCCAAAAACCGATCACAAACTTAGATTTAGGTTATCCAAACCTAGATCTGATGATTTTAGATAGCTTCGAAACAGGCGAAGGTGGGGGAACTGGAAAAAAATTTCCTTGGGAATTCGTAAAAGATGTAGATCGGAATTTCCTTCTCGCAGGTGGTATCAATGAATCGAATGTCGTGCAAGCCCTAACAGAAACAAAGGCAATTGGCATAGATGTGGCAAGCGGTGTGGAAACTGATGGGAAAAAAGATCCAAAAAAAATTAAACTGTTGGTAGAAAATGTCAGAAGACTATGAAGCACTGAATACACCCGTTATGCGGCAATATTTAGAAGTTAAAGAAAAACATCCGGATGGAATCGTATTCTTTCGGATGGGTGACTTTTACGAAATGTTTCTGGATGATGCAAAAATTGCCTCAAGTATCCTTGATATCACACTGACAAAAAGACAAAATCAAATCCCTATGGCAGGAATACCATTCCATGCTACGGAAAGTTATATCTCTAGGCTCATCTCTGCTGGGAAAAAAGTCGTAGTTTGTGAACAAACCAAACCCGACGATCCCAAAGCAAAAATTATGACTCGGGAAGTGGTACGAATCATCACTCCAGGTACCGTTGTAGAGGATAATTTGATAGGAACCTATCAAAACAATTACATCTCTCTTTATCTTAAAGAAAAAAATTCTATCTACCTTGCGTTTGCAGATGTATCTACATCAGAACTTGTTTATTATCATTTTTCAGAATTGGAATCTGAAAAAATTTACGACACGATCAAAAGGTTTGCGCCCAAGGAAATCATTTATACAGAAGAAGGTGGATCTCCCGATTTGGGAAAAGATCCCAAAACAATACTTTCTAAATTACCAGCAGAAAATCTCCCAAACAAAAAGACTTCAGGCGTAGATACAATCGTTCACCTTTTTGATGCGTACCTGAAATATAACTATCGTAATCAAAATTTTGTTTTTAAAACTCCAAAGCGCATCCTCGAATCCGATTATCTGGTGTTAGATGAGCAAACTGTTTCCCATTTAGAACTTGTAGAAAACCAAAATGATAAAGGGCATACACTTTTTTCTATCTTAAACCATTGCACAACTTCCACAGGTAAAAGATTTCTAAAACAAAAAATTCTTTTCCCAACGCGAGACCCAAAAAAGATTTTATCTCATTGGGATAAAATTGAAATTTTATCTAAATCAAAGAAAGAAAGGTCTCTAATCAAACAGCATTTAAGTGAAATTGTAGATTTAGAACGCATTTTAACAAGATTCAGAGTTGGAAAAGCAAACCCAAGAGATTTTCGAGGGATTCAAAAGAGCATAGAAAACATCCATCGTATAAAATCAATAGCAGATACAATTTCATATTCATTCCTTCCAATACCGGATTCGCTTTTAGATCTCCAAAGAAAAATGGAAGAACGTCTTTCGGAAGGTGAACTTCCAGTTTTCCTAGGCAATTCGGCCTTTTTACGACTCGGTTATAAAAAAGAATACGATGATGCCTACCAAGCGAAAGACAAAGGAAAGGATTGGATTTTAAATTTAGAAGACCGCGAAAGAACAGCATCAGGTCTTAGTAGTTTAAAAATTCGATATAACAAAATTTTAGGATACTTTATAGAAGTATCTAAAATGCAAGCAAAGGAAGTTCCCTCTCATTTTATCAAAAAAC
>JALOTI010000160.1 GCA_025457985.1 Leptospira sp. | reverse complement strand
ATAAATCCACAGTGAAAAGGATTTTGATCTTTCCTGATCTGAAACTTCTCAGAATATCCTTTCTTTTTTCGGATTCGGTTTCTCCAACTAAGAATTCTGAAGAAAAACCGATCGTTTGGAAAGCTTCGGCCATATACTTTGCATGTTTTACGCTGACACAAAAACCAATGGCTTTGATTGTATCTTGATTGGGTTGGTACTTTTGAATAGCTTTATTGATTAGATCAATTCTTTGTTTGGCATCTATATGATCCGCCGTATAAACATTTTCAATCTCTTTTATATCGTATTTACCATTTTTCCAGAATTTATCATCTGTTAACTTAATGTTGTCTGAGATACCAAAATAATGAAACGGGCATAGAAGTTTTTCTTCCAATGCTTCTGCTAAACGAATTTCGGATGTTATGCGATAATTAAAATCTGGCAGAATCGATTCCCCATCCATTCGCTCTGGAGTTGCCGTAAGTCCAACAAGAACCTTTGGAGAAAATCTTTCAAAAAGATTTCGATAGCTCGATGCTGTCCCGTGGTGAACCTCATCGATAATCAAAAATTGGAAAAAATCTGAGTTTGTTTTTTCCCAGAGTTTTTGTGAATTGATACTTTGAACCGTGGCGAATACATGGGGGACTACTTCCGATCTTGCAAATGGATTCTCACCATCTCCCATAAATTCGCCAAAATTTTGATCTTTGGTGATCAAACGAAAACAAGCCATTGCTTGGTCTAGGATTTCTTTTCTATGTGCAACATACAGAAGGGGAACCATCAATTTTTGTGTTTGGCAGTAGCGAAAATAGTCAAACGCGGATATGACGGTTTTTCCAGTTCCTGTGGCCGCGATGATTAGATTTTTATAATTTTCATTCTCCCTTTCAAATTGTATTTCTTCTAAGATTCTTTCTTGGTACAGCCTTGGTGTGATCTCAGCAAAAAAAATTGTATTCTGTGTGGATGTTTTGAAGGATTGAATAACATTCTGGAATTTTTGAAGATCCGACTCTGATTTCAGAGGAACATAATCTTTGTTTTCCCAATAAGTCTCAAATTCGGCAGTAAATCGTTCCAATATATGTGGCATGTCTTGGGCTGTCACCTTTACTGTCCATTCAAGACCACTGGTCATCGCCACATACGTCATATTAGCTGAACCTATATAGGCAGTGGAAAAACCCGACTTTCGGTGGAAATGGTAGGCTTTTGCATGTAGTCTTGTATGTTCTTTATCCAAAGAAACACGAATGGAAATATTTTTAAATTCGGATAGTCGTTTGAGTGCTTCGGGTTCACTGACACCCATATAACTAGTAGAAATGATTCGTACCGGGACATTTCGTTTTTCAAGCTCTTCAAAAGAAGGAAGTAATAATCTAAGTCCTGACCATTTTACAAAAGAAATCAGGATATCTACTCGGTCAGATGAAATCAGTTCGGCCCGAATTTCGTGTTCCAAGGGTGGATCGTTTCCTTGTCCTGTAAGAAGTGAACTGATGTACAGCGGAGTGATTGGTCTTGGGAGATTTTTATTTGTTGACAGGAATAATTTTGTGTTTCCTTCCTCTTGAATTCTTTTGGACTTAAATTCTTCTAGACCATTTTGATTTGAGATAAGCTCAATGATTTGGTTGAAGATAAAAACCCGTTTTTTGGGTTCTAAGGAACTAAGTGATTTTTTTAATACCTGGCTAAGAAAGGTCGCATAGAGGGAAGGGGATTCTTCATCGTCTATCAACCTTAATATGGGCTGTAAATCGGCTCTTTTGATAAGTTCATCTAACTCAAAATCTATGATCCTATCATAGATTCCAGGGATAATTTCAGACATTCCGACTATTCGGATATCAGAATATCTGATTTACAAGTTAAATTCTGTTCCTACCGAGGCCATAATATCGATCTTCAAAACCCACCCAAATCCAATTCATTTTTTTTTGATCACAGGAATCCACCAGCGAACTGCCATTTGGGTCATAGGTAAAAAAGCTGCTGGGAAGTATGCTGCGATATCGGCTTTTTTAGGATCTCGTTCATAGCCAGAAGAAGGTAGCCATTCTCCATAAATTTGTTTGTTCATCTTCGCGCTGGTTTGGTAGGTATATTGACATGATGGCTTCCGAACTAGAATCTTTAACTTTCTGAAGAAACTAAGTTTCTCTCTTCCCCTTCCATCGGTTGATTTCTCCGACTCTCCCTTTTTTCCACAACTTCATCAAAGTAGGCTTCGTAATTAGGGAAGTTAGTTCCCATAATGCGGTCCCAAAAATTAAAGTAGAGAGAATAATTTCCTAAAAATTTTTGGTGGTGGAGGTTGTGGTGAGTAGATGTATTGATCCATTTCGTAATTGGATGACTGGCAAAACCTTTAGGAAAAAATTCATAACCTAAATGCCACCAAATATTCAATACCATCGCATAAAAGGTATGGAAGATAACAACGTGAAAGTGGATGGGAATGAATGCAACAAAGGGAACAATATATATAGCTTCTAAAAAAGCCTCTGTTGCTTGGAATCTATAAGCCGCAAGTGGAGAGGGATTGATCGACTGGTGGTGCTCCATGTGGACATATCGATATACCTTTTTGTGGTGTGCAAACCGGTGCATCCAATAGAACCAAGTCTCATGCCAGATTGTAATCAGCCCAAAGCTGATAAAATGATAGGAAATTTCCCAGGCTCCTTCCACGGGACCAAAGTAAACACCACTTGGAATCAGTTTCATTTTTGCTAATGTTATATTGGAAGTTGCAATGGCTGTAAATATTAGTAGTGTAACGGCCGATTGTCGGAATTCTTCCCATACCTTTTTTGTATTTGGATATAATTTTTGAATTCGGTAGTTCTCAAATGACTTTTTCCTCCAAACATAAAACAGGAGAAATGCCAGCCCTGCAATAGGGTAGTACCGTATAAAATTCATTACTGTTTGTGCGAATCCAACTCGCACCACACAATCCATGACTAAATCACATTGAATTGGTCCATCGAACATATTTACCTACCTACTTCGGTTAGTTTTACCACCACAGTGTATACCAACTCAATCCAACCTTCGACCGATTCGGTCCATTTGGAATAAAAAAAGATTCCGACTCGGTCGATTCGGTAAAGTCATTTGGTTTTCGGCGTTTGTGTCAATTTTTGTTGTTTACGGTATTCGGTAGGACTTATTCCAACCTCGCGTTTGAATGCATCGTAGAATGTTGACTTGGAAGGAAATCCAACTTCAAGGGCAATGTTTAGGATATTTTTTGTAGGCTCTTTTGCACAAATTTCTTTTGCCTCTGCGATCCGGTAGTGGTTGATAAAGTGGAAAAAGTTTTTTCCTATATGTTGGTTTAAGAATTCAGAAAGTTGGTGTTCGGAAAGATCCATTTGTTTAGCTAATTTGCCAAGATTGAGATCTTCATCTCTATAAATCTTTTTTGATTCCATAAGATTTGTTAGTCGTTCTGTTAAAAAATTTAGATCAAACTGTTTTAATTGATTGGATTGATATTTTTTCTCAGCAATTATAATCTCCTTCACTTCGCCCCAAAGTTCAGGACTCTTTTGACGCAAAAGATAAATCCAAACCAATAAAAAACCAATGATGGTAGATACAATTTCCAATCCATGTGAGGAATGGAAAAAAAGTGTATATAACCCAACTAAACTTGCAAATATCCCAAATCCAACGACAAGGGTCACTAAACGCAGATGAGCCGAAGTTTGAAATACTTCTTTTCTCGTATAACGATTAATTTGTCGGAATACATAGAATCCAGAATAAAGAATAGGTATGACCGCAACACAGATTGCAAGTTTAAATGATAAAGGGACTCCTTTTTCGTTGTAAGAAAGGAATATTTCCACTTTGGTTTGGCTACTGCTCGTATAGAAATTCAAGAGAATTAGGAATACAAGAATCGCGGGCAACCAGTCCCAAATTCGAAATCGTACGTCCTTATTTTGGTCTTCCCAAAGTTCTGAAAAATACCGTTTTAAGAACGGTCCAAAAAGAGCGGTGAATGGAAGATGAACTAGAAAAAGGTTTGGGAAATGGACATAATATTTTGTGGCAGTCAAATAGGTGTGGGTTTGGAAAATTCCTGCTAAAAAAAAGAGCACAACTTGATTCTGGGAAGTTTGGCTTTTCGGAGATCGGATAAAGTCGCCAACACCGAATAAAAAAGCAAGGCTTGCCGTAAAAAAGATAAACTTTGTATTCCAATCCCACATAGACTCAAAGATTTTTTACAGATCGTAGATTGTAAAATAAAATCACTTGCAGGATAGGAATTCCCTGTCGATCTTAAAGTAAGCAGTGGATTTAATTCAAAGACAAACCTCATTTTTATGGGAAGGAAATCATTTGGAAATCCATCTTCCTAAAAAAGTAATTACCCAAGTCGTACAAAAGGATTGGAGGATATTCGAAGAGGAGATCCTTAAAAAAATACCAAGACAAATCCAGGTGTATGCTTCCGATGTTGTAGAAATAACTTCTCCAGGTATTAGTTTTATAAAGTATATCCATACTTTTGCAAAAAGTAAAAATATTCCTTTCGCATTATATGGGTTAAGTGAAAAATTTCAAAGAAACTTAAAAATAGCAGAGGATGATTCTAAACAATCGTTCGACAGCGAAAAACAAACTCTTCGTAAGTCCGAAAGAATAGGAAAGTATACTATTGATTTCCTATTGGAATTTAAGTACCTAGTCAGTTTTACTGGAGAGGTAACCATTTCATTTTGGAACTCATTGATGCATCCTTCAAAAATTCGCTGGAAAGATGCCTTTCGTGTTATGGAAACAATGGGTGTAAATTCCTTCCCTATTATTGCAATGATAGGTTTTTTGTTAGGTCTTATCATGTCATTTCAATCTGCTATTCCGATGAGGAGATTTGGGGCAGAAATTTTTGTGGCAAACTTAGTTGGCCTTTCTCTCTTTAGGGAGCTTGGCCCACTGATGACTGCATTTATTTTAGCAGGAAGGTCTGGTTCTGCCTTTGCTGCTGAACTTGGAACGATGAAGGTTTCAGAAGAAATCGATGCTTTAACAACCATGGGTTTACCTCCGGTTCAGTTTCTCATAATACCAAGGTTAGTTGCCGCATTGATTGTAACTCCTTTACTAACTGTAATATTTAATTTGTTTGGTCTGATAGGAGGAGCGGTTGTACTCGTAAGCTTTGGATTTCCGCTGATAACTTTTGTAAATCAGGTTAATATTGCTGTTGGATTTTCTGATATATTTGGTGGACTCGTAAAGTCTTACTTCTTTGGGATGATCATTGCTTCGATCGGATGTTATAGAGGGCTTCGTACGACAACAGGGGCAGGTGCAGTTGGTGAGTCAACAACAGCTGCAGTAGTTGGATCCATTATTCTTGTATCCTTACTTGACGGAATTTTTTCCGTATTATATTTTTACTTGGGGATATAATGGAAAAAGCTCCCATCATTAGAGTCGAACATCTAACAACTGGGTATGGAAATACAATAAGCTAGAAGA
>JALOTI010000159.1 GCA_025457985.1 Leptospira sp. | reverse complement strand
CGGGCACAACTCTCTCTCGAGATCGCAGTTTCTGCAATCGCTTCAATCGCTATTTCCGTAAACTTGAGTTTCACGTTCTCAATATCAAACATCTTCTGGTATTGTTTGAGAAGTGAGTTCTTCGGTTCCGTAAAAATTGCTTTCAAGCTATCGATTGTTAGCTCATCTAAGGTTGCAATGATGGGAAGCCTACCAATAAATTCAGGAATCAATCCAAACTTCATCAAATCATCTGGAATCACATGATGGATCACAGATTTTTCTAAATCGATGACTTTTCCTTTTGTATTTTTGACTTCCTCAGATTTAAAACCTATCGATTTTACGCCAACTCGTTGTTTGATGATTTGATCCAATCCAACGAAGGCACCACCACAGATAAATAGAATATTTTTTGTTTCGACCGCTATGTATTCTTGGTGTGGATGCTTTCGACCGCCTTGTGGTGGAACATTGGCGACTGTTCCTTCGATGATTTTTAGAAGCGCTTGTTGTACACCTTCTCCACTTACATCCCGAGTGATAGAAGCTGAATCCGATTTGCGTGAAATTTTATCAATCTCATCGATATAGATGATTCCCATTTCGGCTTTTTTTACATCGTTTTCCGAGTTTTGAATGAGTTTGAGAATGATGTTTTCAACATCTTCACCCACATAACCAGCCTCAGTAAGAGCCGTAGCATCAACGATGGCAAATGGCACCTTAATGATACGCGCCAGAGTCTGTGCGAGCAGGGTCTTTCCAGAACCTGTTGGTCCAATGAGCATGATATTTGATTTTTCGAGTTCGATCTCACCCGATTTTCGTTCGTTGTGAAACACTCGTTTGTAGTGGTTGTAAACAGCTACAGAAAGAGCTTTTTTTGCCTGCTCTTGGCCAATTACATATTGGTCCAAAATCTTTTTGATTTCGGTTGGCTTTGGTACTTCGCCAACAATTGTTGTCTTCTCCATAGCCTGTGGTTCATCGGCTACAATTTCGTTACAGAGAGAGATACACTCATCACAGATGTAAACCCCAGGACCTGCCACAAGCCTTCTTACTTCGTCCTGTGCCTTTCCACAGAAGGAACAATGAAGTTTTTCTCGAGTATTTCCAGCTTGCATCGGGCGTTTGGTCATGAGATAGCCCTCCTTAGGCTTGCATCTGTTTCCTTTCTTGGATCACATTGTCAATGATTCCATATTCTTTGGCTTCATCGGCACTCATAAAAAAATTACGTTCTGTGTCTTTTCGGATTTGGTCGGATGTTTTTCCGGTGTGTCTACCATAAAGATCGATCAATTTATCTTTAATCTTTACGATTTCTCGGGCAGAAATCTCTATGTCGGATGCCTGACCACCTGCTCCACCATACGGTTGGTGTAACATAATTCGAGAGTTAGGTAGTGCAGATCGTTTTCCTTTTGCACCACCTGCTAAAAGTAAAGCGGCCATTGAAGATGCCTGCCCTATACAGAGTGTTCTCACTTCTGGTTTGATAAGTTGCATCGTATCATAGATCGCAAGCCCTGAACTTACATACCCACCAGGGCTGTTGATATAGAGATAAATATCTCGATCTGGGTTTTCTGCTTCCAAAAAGAGGAGCTGTGCCGAAATCACATTGGCATAGGTCTCATCAATTGCTGAACCAAGAAAAATAATTCGGTCTTTCAAAAGCCGAGAGAAGATATCATACTGACGTTCTCCGCGACTGGTTTGTTCGATTACATAAGGCATCAATGTTGACATAGTTTATTCTTTCCCACTCAATAGCTTTTCGGCATCTTCCGTCGTAATGGACTTAGGAGATTTTTTCTCTACTTCAGAATAAACAAACTCGTCGATTTTATCAAACAGGAATTTGTCCCGGTAGAAGGATTCTGCCTTTTGTTTTTGGACTTCTTTTTTCAGAGACTCGGCAGGAATTCCTTGTGCACTCGCCTCTTTTTCGTATCCCGCCGCCACTTCTTCCTCAGAAATCTGGATTTTGTGTTCTTCGGCGATTTTTTGTTTTAAAATATAGGATTGGATCCGTTTTTCCGCAGCTTTCGAAAAGGATTCTCTAACTTCTTTTTCTTCCTTTCCTAGCCGTTTCGCATAGTCCGAAATACTGGATACTGGCAGGCCAAATTCGCGCATAAAGTTTTGGAATACAGAGTCCGTCTCTTCGTAGATCAAAGACTCTGGAATCAAAAACTTGGATTCTTTAATGATTTCCGTATAAGCATCATCAATCGCTCGTTTTTTTAAAGCAGAGGCAAATACTTCTTCGAGTTGTTTTTTAGTTTTGTCTTTTAACTCTTGCAAGTTGGAAGAACCATCCACTTCGGATGCAAAGTCATCATTGATATCAGGATAACTTACTTTATAAATCGCTGTAACCTGCACTGTGTATATGAAGGATTTCCCTGCACTCTCTGGAGATTGCGGAAACACATCTGGGTATTGGAATGTAAACTCTTTCGTTTCATTCATTTTCATTCCAAGCAGATTGCTCTCAAATCCAGGTGGGTTTTGTGTTGCTCCCATTTGGAATTTTCCCGTTTGGAAGGCATCCGGATATTCTTTTCCCTCTTCTTTAAATTTATATTGAATTTCCAAAAGATCGGATGCCTCAACAGGTTCCGATTCTTCTTTTAAAGTATTACGCGCTAAATTTTTTTGAATTCCTTCTAATTCTTTTTGTATGTCAGCGTCTGTAATTTTTATTTCTTTCGGTTGGATCTTTATCTTTTTTAACTTAGGTAAGGTGACTTCAGGCTTGGTATCGTATGTAGTCTTTGCTTTAGCACCCGTTTTTCGGTCAAAAGTTTCCATTTGAAATTGGGGAATACGGATTGGCTTATGTTCTAATTTTTCAAAAAGATCCGCCATTGCTTGGTTGAGCATAAGATTGGCTGCATCGTCCATAACTGAGTCACCAAGCACTTTCTCCACCATATGTAGAGGAGCTTTACCTGGGCGAAATCCCGGTATCTTAACTTTTGAGGAAGCATTTACATAGGCTTTTTGGAAGGCAGACTCTACCTCAGATGCAGTGAATTGAATGGTAAGGTCGCATGTAGCGTTATTATTTTTTTTAGCAGTAAATTCCATGGTTCTATATCCAGTGTAAAAATGAGAGGTGTGTTGGAAAGGAAAAAGACCCAAAAATGGATCCAGGATATACCCTCTTTTAGCGGGAAACGGGATTCGAACCCGCGACCCTCTCCTTGGCAAGGAGATGCTCTACCACTGAGCTATTCCCGCAAAGAAGGTAATTTGTTTCACCATGATTTTACTGGTGTTTGAATCCGCAAGGAAAAACTGAAACTAAGCTAGGACCGAGAAGGCCAAATTTGTTCGGTCCATGCCTGCTCCCAAAACATCCATTCATAGTTACAACTTTGTTGGAACGCCAAAACCGCTTTAGCTTTTGTGCCCTCGTCCGTTAGAACTGCATATTTTTCCAATCGACCAAGTAAATTCTCCATATACTCATTGAATCCAGGGTCCGAATACATTCTAAGCCAGTCGGCATAAGGGTGGGAATCTGGTATCGATTTCAATTCACGTAACAAGTGTTGTCCGAGCTCTATATACAACCAAGGGCAGGGAGCAATGGCCGCAAACCCTTCCAGGATTGATCCCTTAGTAACAGAAACAATCATATGGTTTTGGTATGCCAAATTATTGGGAGTGGGCTCTGTGGTTCGAATCGTACTAGCATCATAACCAAACTTTTTCCCGTAACCAATATGAAGTTGGCTTTCGACAACAAGTGCCATCTTTGCCGCATCAACCAACCAAAGTTTATCGTCTGGATCAGTTACCTTTGTGGACAGGATTGCACACGCATCACTGAACGATTCCAAATAAAGGGCATCTTGTATCTGGTAGAATCGAAATTTTTTCGACTCAAGGGTTCCATCGGCGAGTTCTCTTACAAAGGGATGTTTGTAAGAGGCACCAAACGAAGAGTCGGCGGCTTTTCTGCAACGTTCTGCAAACGGGGGGATTGGAAACGGATTTGAAGTCATATTCACTCCTAAAAAAATATTGGAGCGAACAAAAAGGCATCGGGTTTTTCGCGCATTCCTACACCGGTACAAACCGGATCAGGTTCGAAGGGTATGATCTCAGCCGAACATAGTCCGGCACCCCTTGCGTTTAGCCACTCCAAAAATAAAGTTTAAAAAAATCCAATTGCTGTCAAACAAAGAAAATTACTTCTTAGCAAGTTCTTTTAAATAGGGGTACACTGTATCAGCCAAAAGAACATGCCCTTCTTCCGTGGGATGGATACCATCTTTCTGATTTAACTTACGTTTTGCGGCAACTTTTTCCAATAGAAAAGGAACTAGAGGGACTTGCTCTTCTTTTGCAAGGTTTGGATATATCGAATTAAATTCATTGGCATACTTTTTTCCTAAATTGGGAGTGGCAATCATCCCAATAAGTAAAATTTTAGCCTCCGGTGCTTTCGCTTTAACCTTCTTTATCATCTTGCGTAAATTTTCTTTTGTAACGTCCGGAGTGATACCTCGTAACATATCATTGGCACCGAGTTCTAACACAAAAATATCTGGTGTCTCTTGCAAAACCCAGTCTATTCTTCCGAGTCCACCACTTGTTGTATCCCCAGAAATCCCTGCGTTTGTAAGTGAATAACCAAACCCTTCCGCATTGAGTCGATTGGTTACTAGGTGGGGCCAAGCCATCTCGTAATCTATAAGACCGTAACCTGCCGTAAGTGAGTCGCCAAAAAAAAGAATTCGTTTGTTCGAAAGCGATTTCGTATCTATGGTCTTTGTTTCTTCGGAGCTATTTTTGTCTGGATTGGAAGATGGATTGGGACTGCAAGCAAAAGATAGCAAACAGAGAAATACAAGTAAGCGCATATCTATTTAGACATGGAAATCGACGGGAAGGATTAGTATACTCCGTCCGCATCGTAAAAAAATGAAACACTAGGCATTATATATACTTCGGTGACCGTATGTTTGATAGAATTCGACATTTCGGAAAACCCGATCCCAACACTTCTTGCAGAATAATCATTCCTAGGAACTGATCCCACGGTATCACCTAGATACGTTTCGTACTTTCTTTTGATATCTTGTCGGATGATTCCAAAATCTAAAGTAAATCTACAATACTGGAACGAGGATTCTAAATTTAAAATGGTTCCACGATCTCTCACCTTACCACCGTAAGCAGGCAGTACGCCTGTAATCTGTTCTCGACCATCGTCAAAACGTTCACTGATGATTTGGGAGCCAATTACAGAAAAATTTCCTCGCCTGTCTAAGAGCTCAAAGCGGGCGCGCACTTCCCACCAATCCCGAAGTTTCCATTTGGAATAGATTCCAGGCACAATACCTCGCATCGAGTATTCCGCATTGGCATCACCGCCGATCGACCAAGTCACCTTATTCGGAACAGCTGCTTCCGGTCGGCTCGTAGAGAAAGATCCATAGGAAATATTATTTGTTTCTGTATACCTATGAAAATTAATCGAAGGTCCTATCATCCAAATTTTGCTTACAGGATGTGTATAGG